>NZ_SZWS01000066.1:0-21473 GCF_005281245.1 Citrobacter sp. wls826 | reverse complement strand
AGTAGCACCGGCGGCGTGAAGATCGCCGTCGATAAGGAAACGCCCGCCAGCAGAACCGTCGACGATGCCGCCCGTTTCTGTACTGATGGCATAGCTTTCATTGCTGTGATTGCCCGCCATAGCAATAGTAGCGCCGCCACCGAGATTTACCGTGCCGCGTGAAATCGCATACAGGCCGCGTGGGGCCTTGCTGAATGAGTAAACTTTATCGATGCTGTTAACACGAATCGTCGCATTATCACCCAGATTCACCGTCGCATTATAGGAATAGACCGCATGGGCGCTGGCTCCGCTCACCGAAATAGTGGCGTTATTGCCCAGTTCCGTTTTGGAAGATGAGGCGGCGTAGACCCCTATTGAGGAAGTGCCCGATGTCTCGATGGTGGCGTCATTGCCAAGGCGGATTGAGGACCCGCTCTGTCCGGAGCGGATTCCCTCTGAGCTGTTACCGGTAGTCACAATGTGGGCACGATCGCCGACAATAATCGTATTTTTGGCAAGCGTTGCGTCTCTAAACGCGTTGGCGGTGATGCCACGTCCCTGGTTACCGGTGGTTTGAATATACAGATCGTCGCCGACGTAGATGTTTGCTGAGCCTATCCCACCCTGACCGATGGCGTTGTATCCGGCGTTAATACCATCACCATCCTGGCCGTCCACATAAATACTGGTGCGATCCCCGGTGATAATAAAGACTGGATTATCCGGCGTATTAGCCCCGTGCGTGCGGATACCGTCAACATCTTTACCATTATTAGCGGCATTCTTTGACTGTGTGCGAATCGTAAGGTCGTCACCGAAAATAACGCCCGGGCTACCCGTCGCGCTGTTCTGAATAACGGTAATGGTGTGGTCGAAGGCTTCTCCTCCTGGCCCATTCAGCGTTAATCCATGACCATAAACGGGAATGGTACCGGCACTCCACTGATAAACATAATTCGGCGTTTCGCTGTTTTTTTTGAAACTGTCATTCGTCTGTGCAGGAAATAAAGCCTGCAACTCCGGCGAAAGACTGCTCACCAATCCACTGGCAGGAAGACTATCAATATCAATCCAGGCCGCGTGGGTTGAAAATACCATTGACGTTAACGCGGTTGATACCGCTATCGCAATGCGTGAGTAATGCTTAGGTTTTTTCATAATAGCCTCCTGCTTTCGGGCGTAGGGCGTCCACCACATCGCAAAGATGTGAAAATAGTAAGAATCAAAAATGCGTTATAAAATATTCGACAGTATTTGATGAATGCTATGGCCTAATTTATCTTCAAGCCTGAGCTTGTAGACATATATTTTCTTAATATCTATATTATCTATTTTGGTAATTTGCTGAATACTTTTCCCTGACACAAACCGCTTCAGTAATATCATTTCTGTATAGTTGAGTGAGCGTCCGCGTTTACTGTTCGCAAGGTGGCCGGTAAATAATCGGCGAATTTTCTGATGCTGAACTTCATCATCATCATCGGAATATATAATCCCTTGTATTTTATTGCTTTTCGACAGCCAGTAGTTGGCTAACGGCGCGAGATTCCTGTCCGCTATCAACACAATATACATACCGCTGTAGGCCAGCCGGTCAACCCATTGCGGATCGGCGAACAGGCGCAAGTTTGGGAAGGAAAAGTCCACAAAAATAAACCCACGCGACAAATGATTTTGATTATTAAGGAGAAGTTTTTCAATAATTCCTTTTTGCAGAAAACTATTTCCCTCTGGCCAGATCGCAAAAGTGGCTCGGTGACAGTAGTTGGCGCGTACCACAGTATCCGGAAATAATTGACAGGATAATTCACAGCTTATGCAACGAACACTCTGTGATGGTGATCTCTTCATCAAAAATGACTCCTGTTATTTTTCCATAAATATTTCATTGGTAAATAAATGTGTCAATCCGACACGTATGACATTCCTTGTCAGTTAATAACAGTGACACTTAAAAAATGTAATAAACTCCTGATACGCTATTATGAATAGGCTGTAAGCAATGCGATTGCGCTAAGCTTTTTTCTGCTTTATCTCAGAATAACAGTCTGGGTATTAGGAATTTTATGCATAAATCCAAATCCCAGAATAAAAATTAAAAAAGCACTATTTGCTAAAAATTAACCAATGAAAGGGGCTCTTATTAATTACACAATCCTGATAACTCAATCCCCCTTGAAGTGCTGTTGATAAATATAATGAGAATTCAGATAAAACTGTAATGAATTCTCATTATTTAACATTAGTTAATACTCACCTAAGAATTTACACACGTAACACGTTGTATTTAAAGTATTTTTAATCCTTAAGTGAAATTCTTATCTTCGATCACGTACAAAGAGTGAGGCATATTCACGATTTGGATGTAAAATTTAAGGTATGTGTAGGCACACGCGGTGATACGTTATAGTTACTGAGGGCTGGGCAATTGTACCTTATCAATCAGTTGGTCGAATTTAATCCTGACAGCAAAAGTCTGGTCAATCGTCAGACCGGGCGCGCAATACAACTTCAGCTCCCAGCTTCGCTTTGCTTTCTCTATTTAATTACTCACGCAAGTGACATTGTTTCGCAGAACACATTGATAAAAGTGGGTTGGGGTGAGAGAAATAATGTGACCACAACCAACACATTTTACCAGGCTATTCTGACGCTACGTAACGCGCTGGCGGATGTGGGTCTGCCACGTGATACGGTGAAAACTATTTCACGACGCGGACTCAGATTAAATGGAAATACGCAGGTAGAGGCGATAACGCATCTTCAGAGTGAAGTTTTCCAGTCACCGCTAATAGAGGAATACGCGCCCCCAAAGATAATTCCTCCCGCGGCACAACAAACGACGCGGGTCCCCTGGTGGAATATTATATTTAGCGCTGGCATCGTTATTGCCACTTTGATTATCTGGCTGGTGTGGTATCAGACACGTCCTGTTATGCCGTTTAGTAAATTCATTTCTGTTTCTATGCAGGTCCCATCTCGGCAAAACTGTAAAATTTATTACTCACTGAATGATCACGATCAGGAAAATTATTTCAATCTGATGCAACTGCACCCTTCTCTCTGTGAAAACAACAAGCATGTTTTCCTTTCTGGCTACCGTAAAGCGGAGAGGATCGTGGCATTTGTTTGTGATAAAGATGCACGGGTAGATGCGTACGCGTTTTGTACTACCCATTATTACTGGATGCGCGGGCAATGAAAAAAATACACCACCTTATTTTAATCGTAATCGGCGTGGCGACATTGCTCGGCTCAGGCGGATGGCTATGGCATTCACGCTATGCCGAAAAGCAGCTAAATTGCGTTGGAAATGTCGAATGGAATATTGGCAGCAACCGCTTTGCAGGTACGGTTTCATTTCGGATGTACAAAGATGCAGGGCTAGCGACCATTACCGGAAAACTGTACGGACGTAATACCTCAGACATTAGCAGGAACATCTATTTCAGTTATACCCGGCAGCACGAAGCCCGAGTGCTACAGGCAATGCAGGTGGTCAAAACCTTCGCTGATAGCGCCGATGAAGCTGATATTAACAACACATTACCCGGATTTTACCGTCAAAGCGGACGAAACCTGAGCCTGGTTATGGAGGAGTATAAGGGCGCATGGATTTTTGCCAGCTCAAATGTCCCCTCGCTGTATTGCCGCAAAAGGTAACGTCATATCCGGATACAAAAAGCACGCCCCCTTCAATAGAATTCATATTTGCCATCATCGACTTACGCGACATGGGTCACTGAATCCACTCATATCCCATTGCTATTCTTCATCCCGAATCAGGAAACATCCTGAATACCACGATATCCATTGCGCAATAATTAAGCGAAATGGGCGTTTTATTTTGCCCAGAAGACTTCAACCTACGGATGGATATTTGGAGAAGACGTGGACAGGGGCGTTTATCTCTCTCGCGAGCAATGTCTGAGCGTTCAGGCGTTATCGCATTTCAGGAAACGGTGTGTTTCCGGTGTATTTTTGGCGTACATATGAGGGATACGTAATGTTTACTTTTAAAAAGTGCCTGATTGCACTTTCTATAAATTTGGCCGTTGTTTCATCAGGTTTTGCTTGTACGACCCTATTGGTCGGTAATGAAGCATCAGCGGACGGCTCCATGCTGGTAGCCCGTAGCGCTGACAGTGATGCCCTGAAAGCGCAGCATTTTGTCATTCATCCGGCCAAGCAGAATCAGACCGGGGTATACAGCACCAAAGCACATAATGGCGCGAATGACTTTACCTGGCCGCTACCCAAAAACTCTCTGCGTTATACCACCGTTCCAAACTGGAAAACCCAACTGCACGGCGCGACCGGATTTAACGAATTGGGCGTTGGCGTGAGCGGTACAGAATCTATTTTTGCCTCAGCAAAAGCGCTGGCTGCCGACCCCTACGTTGAAGATAAAGGGATCACCGAAGATGATATCCCGGATATTCTGTTGTCCCAGAGCAAAACCGCGCGTGAAGCCGTGGCGTTACTGGGTCATATCGTTGAGACCGTCGGCGCTGGGGAAGGTTTTGGCGTGGCCGTCGTCGACGATAACGAAATCTGGTACCTGGAAACCGGCAGCGGTCACCAGTGGATGGCGCAGCGCCTGCCGAATAACCAGTATTTTGCCACCGGTAATCAGGGCCGCTTACAGGATTACGACCCTAAAAACCCGGACATGATGGCGTCAAAAAACCTGATTCAATTTGCGACCGAAAAAGGTCTGTACGAACCGGCAAAAGATGGCAAATTCAACTTCTCCAAAGCCTATACCCGTGATGATGAGCGTGACCGCACGTATAACGATCCTCGCGTATGGACCATCCAGAAAGAGTTCAATCCTTCCGTAAATCAGGATATGGCCAAAGGGCGCGAATTCCCGGTGTTCATGACGCCAGAGAAGAAGATGACGCTGGATGATGTGAAGGCCGTGCTGCGTAACCATTACGAAGGCACCAGCCATGACCCGTACACCAACGGTCTGAACGGCAAAGAGCCATGGCGTCCGGTTAGCGTCTTCCGCACCTATGAAGCGCACGTGATGCAGGTCCGTCCGTGGTTGCCAAAAGAGATTGGTGAAACGACCTACATTGGTCTGGGTATGGCCGACCTCACCGCGTTTGTTCCGTACTACAGCGGCCTGAAAGCGTATCCGGCAAACTATACGATGGGTACCGATAAAGCGGACGATCAGTCCATTTACTGGAAATACCGTAAGTTACAGACGCTGACGATGACCGATTATCCGAAGCTCGCGCCAATCGTCAAAAAAGCCTACAAAGCATGGGAAGATAAAGTGGCGAAGGAGCAAAAAGAGGTCGAAGCAAAATATCTGAAGATAGTGAAAACTGATAAACCTGCCGCAGATAAGATGCTGAATGACTTCAACTTGCGCATCATGGCCGATGCCGAGAAGCTGACGGAAGATCTGACTAATCAGCTCTTTACCATCCGCACTAAAGACATTCAGTCTGATATCTTCTTTGCAAACGCTGCGAAAAAAGACTGAGTAACGGCACGATGACATGCTGGCGCAAAGTAAGCTTCAAAACTTTGCGCCAGTAGTACGGCTTACATTTCCTTCCGCGGCAGTTGATCGAGAGCCAGGCTTCTTAGATGCAAATTGGCCCAGCAGGCTGCCTGTGTTCGGTTATTCACAGATATCTTTTTAAAGATATTATAAATATGCGTTCTCACTGTATTTTCACTAATAAAAAATGCGTTAGCAATTTCTACATTAGACGCACCTTTCGACAACTCAGTTAAAATTTCATATTCTCTTTCGGTTAAAACTCCGTAGTCACTATCTGATGGCGTGAGGTTAACATACTCTGGCAGCGGTAACAGTGAGCGTGGTGGACGGGAGGTTTTTAGCCCCTCTTTAAGGAGTTCTAACAAATATTCTGTAGAGCAATTATTTGGTACGATTGACTCAAAATTTGGCCATAGCATGCTCTCATAGAGTGGGAGCGACCGCAGGCAGTTAATAATATAAACGCGCAAACTATATGCACTGTCATTGAGTAATTTTGACCAGACATTTTTTAATTTACGGCTTGATGCCTGTATATCATAGAGGATGATACTTCCCTCAACGATAAATGACATGTCTGGTCTGCTAATGTTAACAAAATCAACCAAGATATCGTTTTGCTTATTGAGATAATCCAGCAAGAGTTGCGTCTGTATTGATTGGTTGCTAATGAGTATTATCTTACTGTCCATGTTAAGCATATGTAGCCTTCATTCAAATGATGATTGACAATATTCCTTATCGCTATTGCATGCCAAGCCAATAACAAGTCACTACTTAAGATTAAAGATAATCTGATTGAATTATAAGAATTTAGCTAATTGTGCAATTCGATCATTCGCTTTTTCCGAGCGCAGGATTCGATTTTTCTTTATAGCATTTAAAGAAGTATCACAATACAAACATAACATATTGTATTACAAGTATTTTTATTTAACATTTGAGTAGAGGACTATCTTAATCACAATCTGCTTATAGATAATAATAATTCATTAATACTCATAGTTAATGATCATTATTAATATTATAGGATGAGTGAAATACGTCCAATCTACGATGTACAACAATAATTTATCTAACATAATTGATAGCGGGCGACAGCCTTACAGGGCGCAAGAAAAAAGGAGCCCAGACAATGTTACTGATAATAGGGACGATCTATCTCTAAATGAGGAGCGCATTATGAGTAAACTATCCATTATAATTTTAATTAGCTGTGCCATCGCAATTCCTTCCGCTATGGCAGATTTCGGACATGGCCCCAACAGGGATCAAAAAGGTGTTGTTAATTTTTCCGGTCATGTCTATTCCAATTCGTGCATAATTGAAGCCGGTGATAAAGATAAACAGGTAAAATTAAACCCAGTTCTCAATACATTAGTTAGCAAATTACATGCAACGCAACTCCAGCAATTCAGTATTAAAGTGAAGGGATGTTATATTAATGAAAAAATAGTTCCCAAATTAGCCTGGAATGTTAATTCCCCTCTAACTCACGATGGATATCTCAAAAACACGACAAGGGGTGGAGCCCAAAACGTAGCGCTAGTCCTTAAGGATAATCGCGAAAAAAATATTAACCTGAGGAATAAGAATGACCGATTTGAACCTGAGAAAGATGATCTCCGACATGGCAATGATAGCCCGACTTTAACTTATAAATTCAGCGTGGGTTACATTATACCACGTGAAAATAGTGGTTCATCATATGTTCAACCGGGACCGGTAAGCGCTCAGGCAAACTATAGCATTACTTATCTCTAAATACACAATGCTATAGCTGCCTTGCGCTATAGCATTTATTTTAATAGAGGCTTCATGAAAATTTTCATTTATTTATTAGCTCTATTTGCTCTCTCTACCGCACATGCAAATAATATCATTGTCAATGGCACCCGATTTATTTACTCTGAAGATTCCGCAGAGATCACGATACAAATGACGAATACGGGAAACTATCCATCGTTGGCCCAGGTATGGTTGGATGAGGGAAATCCAGAAAAGTTACCGGAAGAAATTTCCACTCCATTTATTATTTCTCCACCCATTGCCCGCGTTGACGCAGGCAATGGGCAATCACTCAGAATAAAAAAAGCCGTTGATAAAAATATTGTCGCCACCGACCGTGAGTCTATGTGGTGGCTTAACATACTGGATATTCCTTCCGTGGATAAGAATAGCGTCACGGACAATTCAGCTGTGCTCAATTTAGCCATTCGCTCACGCTTTAAGTTTTTCTGGCGACCCAGTGGGTTAGGTGACCGTCAAAACGCGGAAAATAAGATAAAAATTATTGCTAACCAACGTGACATAACGCTGGTAAACCCCACCCCCTTCTTCATCACGGTTGCGGATATTGTGACGTCATCAGGCCATGGACTCATAAACGAAGGGGTCATGGTCGCCCCGAAAAGCAGAACGACTATCAATGCAAAACAACAAGTCAGCCAGGGTGAATCGGTTGTTTTACAAGCAATCAGCGATTACGGCGGAGTTGTGGAACACAAAACAACCATTAATTAATAAAAAGGGATAAAAGGAATTAGTAATGGGTTTATGTAAAAGGATCCTCACCATACCCTGTTTCATTATTTTTCATGGTTCATTATTTTCCGTTGGAGCTCACGCAGAAGATAGCACTCGCTACGAGTTCGATAACGCCATCTTAATGGGCAATGCTTCACTTAACGATTTGCAGTCCTTTAATGCCGCAGGCTTATTGCCCGGGACATATATCGTAGATATTTATATTAATGATAACTGGCGTGGACGTCGTGAACTATTATTCAAAAAAGATAATCACGGCGATTTAGTTAGCTGTTATTCAGAAGCATTTCTCAAAGGCGTGGGCATTAACCCAGAAAAAATGAATCAAACGCTGGCAGCTCACCCTTCACGCTGCGGCAGCATTGCCGATTGGGACACCAGCGGGAAAGCAACGGAGAGACTCAACACCAGCCAGCTTGAGCTGCGCATCACCATCCCGCAGGCTTATGTTGATAATATCGAAAACAATTATGTCCAACCTGAACTCTGGCAACCAGGGGCGCCGGCGATTAATTTCAGCTATAACGCCGATTATTACAGCACCCAGCAACGTGGTAACGATCGTTCAAGTACGGACAGCGCCTGGGTGGGAATGGATATCCGAAGCTCTGCTGGAGGGTGGCTAATTGAACATTTTGGTAGCCAAAATTGGGACAGTAAAATAGGTAGCCATTACGCCAATAATCGCACGACGCTAAAACGGCCCATCACTCGTTGGAAATCCATGTTAAGCGCTGGCAAGTTCTATACTGACAGCCAGATGTTCGACAGTATGGCTATTCTCGGAGTGGGATTGGCTTCTGAGGATTTAATGCGCCCGGATAGCACGCTGAACTGGGCGCCGATTATTCGCGGCGTAGCTGAGACCAACGCCCGCATCACCGTCACCCAGGATGGTCAAACCATTCATCAGTCCTCGGTTCCGGCTGGGCCATTCTCGATTGATTCCGTGTTGCCCGCGAATACTGGCGGCGAGTTGCTGGTCACGATTCAGGAATCAGACGGGCGTATCCGCCGCTTTACCGTTCCATACTCTTCGGTACCACAGCTACTAAAACCCGGCATTTCGCGCTATGGCATCACTCTCGGGACCGTCGATGAAGATAATTATGATGAAGATCCGTTTTTAGCCCAGGCCTACTGGCAGTATGGCCTGAACAACTATTTAACGTTGTATACCGGGGCCTCTGGATTCGAGCGCTATCAGTCAGCCCTCATCGGTAGCGGTCTGAACACCCAGCTCGGCGCATTCGCCCTTGATATCACCCAATCGCGCCTGAAGCTTGAGGACAATCGTCAACAAGGACAACAGTATCGTCTGACATGGAATAGCACCCTACCCTGGTCGGCAACCGCGCTCTGGCTGGAAGCAAAATACAGTTCACATCACTTTTACGGTCAACGCGATGCGCTGGATGCCCTGGATGCACAGGCATTCGTCAGCCAATATTTCTCGTCACGCGAGAAGCAGTCGTTTAGCGCCAGTATTAATCAGCCGTTATCCGATACCTGGGGTTCATTCTATTTATCCGGCTCTCTTAAGAAGTTCTGGGATCAGCAGGATAATTATCGCCAGTATGCCGTGGGATACACCAATGCCTGGGGCAACCTGACCTGGAGTATATCCGCCCAGCGTTTCTGGAATGAGGATCAACAGGGTTCGGTCACCAAAGATGACCAAATCATGCTCTCATTCAGCTATTTCCTGCCCCGGGATAACGCCGGTTTTACGCAGATCTCCTCTGATAGCTACAGCAATAACGGCAAAGCCAGCAATACACGCCTCGGCTTCACGACCTCGACTGATGAGGAAAACAATATCGTTTGGGGAGCCAATACTGGCTATCTCCGCGGCGGTAGTGTGGAATGGGGAGCAAACGGCATGGTGCGTACGCCTTATACCTCGCTGAACGGGACGTGGAGTCAGAGTAACTCATGGCACCAGGTAAGCGGTGGAATGAGTGGCATGCTGGTTGGGCACGCGGGGGGAATAACCTTTTCACCAGAGCGCTCAGATACCGTCGCGCTGGTCTATGCGCCTGATGCGCATGGCGCTCATCTTGAAGGCGTACCTGGAACCCGCTTCGATAAAAATGGCTACGCCATTCTGCCCTGGCTTCGTCCGTGGCGCGTGAATGACGTTACTATCGATCCAAAAGGTTCAACTGAAGGTCTGAACTTTACTAAAACCCAGGCCAAGATTGCGCCTTACGAAGGTAATGTCATTCCAGTCACCTTTGAAACGACGCTCAGAAAACAGAACATTATTTATCCCCGCCTGCAGGGTCAGCAGAGAATGCCATTCGGTGCCATCATCCGCGACAATGCCAATAATCATGTCGGCTACGTCGGACAAGGCGGTGCGCTTTATATTGATGAAACCACCTCACCAGAAGTGTTCGTTTCACTGGAAACAGGGAAATGCACGATCGTGTTAAAAAACCAGGAGGCCACATGTCGGTAATACGTACCGCTTTAATTCTGGGCTGTGCCTTGGGCATTCATCAGGCAGCCAGTGCTGCATGTACCCTGACCACACAAAAGTTTATTTTATCGCCGGAAATCGTTAACGATAAGCAATCAATCCAGTCAGGGGGAGTTATTCAGACGCGCACGCTTTCGCTACAGAATATTCAGGCGTCAGGCTGTACTAACAACCAGCCTTTTTCCGCACAGATTATTGGCGATCGGTCCGCAATGAAACAACCCGGTATTATACGCAGCAATGTGAGTGGGATTGGCATTAAAGTCACCCTGGAAACCTCAACCGGACAAACGATCCAGTGGCCATCAACTTTCAGAGCGACGGCAGATGAATTCAGAAACAGCAAAATAAAGATTGAGCTGATCAAACTGGATGATCAGCTTGCGGCAGGAGCCGCTGCGGGTTCCATCAACCTGCAAATCAGAAGTGAGGCTCAATCGTTGCCCGTGGTGGATATCATTGTGCCGGCAAAATATATCACGATGCTCAACCGGTCATGCGCAATCAAAGGTAACCGCTCGATCAACGTCAAACTGCCCGATATAGCACTTGAGCAATTCAGAGGCTATGGAAGCACTGCGGGAAGAAAACCATTTACTATCGATCTTCTCTGTAAAAGTGATTTTACCACGCCTTCCCGGGTTATTCTAAGCTGGAGCGACACAGAGAATGGTCACCAAAGTATTATCGGTGTACTAAAGAATATCCACCTCAAAGGCGCTGCTGGCATCGGCATTCAGGTGTTAGATCAACAACAACAGCCTGTTAAATTCAATACACCTTCATATATCAATTTAGCACCTCAAGATAAAGGTAATCATTCCATCCCGTTTTATGCTCAGTATTATCAAACAGCTAACAATGTCAGTCCCGGCATTGTACGTTCAGTTTTGTATTTCAATGCTGAGTACCAATAATTAATCCTAATTTAGGCGTACTGCGAGGTCTTTGCTCCACGCAAGTGGAGCTTTTTTACATTACACATCTATCGGAATGTAATGTTCACAGGTAATTATTTTGTTTTTAAGATCCTCTTGGTTATAATGGAATATTTCAATATCATAGCCTGCCTTCCTTTTTAATTTACTCTCCGGCAACATCTTAAAATAAATATATCTTGAATAGAGTGGATAGTCCTCTTTCTTGAATCTGAATGAAAAACAGGCATACGTTCCCGAAGGACACTCATAACGATTATAGGCATTGGGCGAATGATGACTTTTGTTACCAATGATGCTTTTAACTTTCAACCGCATCATTGAGTTTGGATTAGACGAGAAATCGGTTAATGCCCACACATTTTGTTTTGAACTGGTAAGTTGCTCAAATATTAGATTTAATCGATGAAGATGCGAGTCACTGGCAGGCGGGATTGGTGTGTCATAGTTGTACTGAAATCCATGCACGATATCAGCAGGTAAGGTACGTAGTTGCAATTCGCCGACAACAATATCACTGCGCAGTACAAACGACATTAACGGCGAAAGATCCCAACTGGGATTTTTACGGTATTCTGTGGGGGTATAACCGGTTAGTTTTTTAAATTCACGGCAGAAAGATTGCTGAGAATCGAATCCTACCCGCACTGAAATATCGATAATATCCATATGAGTAAGGCGTAACAAGCTTGCTGCTTTGGTTATCCGTCGCCTACGAATATAAAGCCCCACAGGCATATTTATTCGCTGCTTTAAAATATTCTGTATATGTCTGCGACTGTATCCGGAAAACTGTGAAATGTCATCAATACCAATGCCTGAAACAAAATTATCTTCTATATAATACAATACATCATTTATAGTCTTTGACTTCAATGGCCCTCTCCTACCCCAATAAATAACGTAATAACAAAAAGCATCAATGCGTTTAACAATCAGGCAAAGAAATAGGTATGTATCGGGGCTATTATGTTTTATATCGTAGCGGAAGGTATCTCGTCAAATACCTTTTAATAAATATACAAGTCATTAAATCATCGACCAAAAAATTCTTAAAATAAATATTATAAACACTGCATTAATTTAAGAAATAATATTTATCGAAGAAATTATACTCAATGAAACAATTATCACTAACTGATCGGCGTTCCGATCAGATTAATGCCAGCAACAGAGATTAGCTATTATTTATGCGTATGGCTATCGAATAATATTCCTGCGATTGAACACCTCACGGGGAAACGCCCAACGTGTCACACCGCGCCTTCACGGCGTCATGCAGCAGACGGACAGCCGTTGAAAGCTGCTTACGATGTGGGCAAATCATATTCAGCGGGGCTTTCTCGCCCAGGTAATCAGGCATCAGTAGCTGCAATCGTCCATCACGCACATCCTCGCTGACATCCAGCCACGACTTGTATGCGATGCCTTCTCCGGCAATCGCCAGCCGTCGGATTACTTCAGCATCGTCGCTCATAATGGTGCCGTTAACCTGCACACTGCTAACCTCGCCGTTATGCGTAAACGTCCAGCGATCGTGCAGGCGTCCGCGTAAGACGAAGGTCATGGCGTTGAGCTGTGTTAAATCATCCGGAGTTTGCGGCGCGCCGTTTTGCACAACCCATTCCGGTGATGCCACCAGCACGCGCCGGTTACCCGGTGCGACAGGCAGCGCAATGTAAGATGCGTCTTCGGTGTTGCCATAGCGAAACGCTACATCGACGGGGTCTTTAAAGACATCCGTCACCTGGTCGGAGAAAAAAATCCGCAGGCGCAGCGCGGGATAGCGGCGTCGAAACGACTGAAAGACCGGCAGCAGTAGGTTCCGACCGAGATCGGAAGGTACGGCGATTTGCAGCGTGCCTGAAACTTCATCTTCCGGGGTCTGAATTTTTTGCAGTCCGGCATGCATCACGTCCAGCATCTGGCGGGCATAGGGTAGCCAGACCTCACCTTCCGGCGTCAGGCGCAGACTGCGCGTGGAGCGGGCGAACAAGCGGATAGCCAGCGTAGACTCCAGGCGCTTAATAGCAGAACTGACCTGAGCTGGCTGAACGCCGACTTCGCGTGCGGCATCGCTAAAACTATTCAGCGCCGCGGCGCGGACAAACAACGTGAGATCTTCAAGCCGGAACATTTTCACTCCCCGAGTATAAGTCCTGTCGCCGAAGGGCTATTTTTCCCGTTCTGCTACCGGTTTACCATCGAATTATTCAACAGATAGAAGGTTTATTAACCGGAGAGATTATGAAAGCCATCGCTATTACCCGCGCCGCAACCGACGGCAGTAACATTGAATTTTTACAAGAGATTGACCTGCCCATGCCCGTCGCCTCCGGGCACGATCTGCTGGTTGAAGTGAAGGCCATTTCCGTCAATCCCGTTGACACCAAGGTCCGCGAAGGTTTTAACGCTGATGTGCCCCGCGTGCTGGGTTGGGACGCCGTTGGCGTAGTGAAGTCCGTGGGTGAAGCAGTCACTCTGTTCGCTCCTGGCGATGAAGTCTGGTACGCCGGTGCGCTGGGTCGCGCTGGCAGTAACAGTGAATTTCAGCTGGTTGATGAACGTATTACCGCGCTGAAGCCGCAATCTCTGGACAACGCTTCTGCTGCGGCACTGCCGCTGACCGCCATCACCGCCTGGGAAATGCTGTTCGACCGCCTGGGCGTTGAGGAAAATGGCAATGAAAATGATGTGTTATTGATTGTTGGCGCTGCTGGCGGCGTCGGTTCTATCCTGACGCAACTGGCCAGTAAGCTGACCAAAATGACTGTCATCGGTACCGCTTCACGTCCACAGAGCCAGAAATGGGTACGTGAAGCAGGCGCTCATCATGTGATTGACCACAGCAAGCCGCTGATGGAAGAGCTGGCTCGGATAGGCATTAAAGAGGTGACGCACGTTGCCAGCCTGAACAATACCGAGCAGCACTACCCGCAAATTATTGCCGCCCTGGCGCCGCAGGGCAAACTGGCGCTGATTGACGATCCGCAAACCCTCGATGCACGTCCACTGAAGGCCAAAAGCATTTCGCTGCACTGGGAATTTATGTTTACCCGTTCGATGTTTACCACCCACGACATCATTGCGCAGCATCAGCTATTAACCCGCGTGGCACAGTTGATCGATGACAACACCATTCGCACCACGCTGGGCGAGCATTTTGGCGCAATCAACGCGGCGAATCTGCAAAAAGCGCACGCGCAAATTGAAACCGGTCGTTCAGTCGGCAAGATTGTGCTGGAGGGGTTTTAACATGTCTGATTCAGAGGTGATTTCAATTATTGCGGTACTGAAAGCCAGACCGGGGAAAATCGACGCACTAAAACAGGCGCTGCAGGCTCTGCTGCTGCCCACGCACCAGGAGCCGGGCAATATTGAGTATGCCCTGTTCCAGTTGCGCGACACACCGGATGTCTTCTACGTTCGTGAATCCTGGCGCGGTCAGGCCGGTCTGGACGAGCATATCGCCCTGCCCCATTTCCAGACGTTTATTCTACAAATGAACGAGCTGCTGGCCGAACCGCTACGACTGGATTATCTGACGCCGATTGCGCCGTAAGATGACTGCCGAAGCCCCCTGCGGTGTGGGGGGCTGTGCCCGTCATGTCTCACTCGCTTCGCTATCTCTGCTATGATGCCTGCACACAAATAAAACAAAACAACATGCAGAGGGAAAGATGAGTTCCACCAGAAGAGGGATGATGAACGTCCTGATTGCCGCCGTATTATGGGGAAGTTCAGGCGTTTGCGCGCAGTACATCATGGAACAAAGCCAGATGTCGTCGCAGTTTCTGACCATGACGCGCCTGATTTTCGCGGGGCTCATTCTGCTGATGCTCTCTTTCGTGCACGGCGACAACGTGTTCTCCATTATCAAAAACCGCAAGGACGCCATCAGCCTGCTGATTTTTTCCGTGGTCGGGGCACTCACCGTACAGCTAACCTTCCTGCTGACCATCGAAAAATCCAACGCCGCCACCGCGACGGTGCTGCAATTTTTGTCACCGACCATTATCGTGGCGTGGTTCTCCGTGGTGCGCAAAGCGCGGCCGGGGATTTTAGTGCTGACGGCGATCTTCACCTCACTCATCGGTACCTTCTTACTGGTCACCCACGGTAATCCGACGTCGTTATCTATCTCAGCTGCCGCGCTGTTTTGGGGAATAGCCTCGGCGTTTGCCGCCGCGTTCTATACCACCTACCCCTCAACGCTCATCGCGCGCTACGGCACATTACCGGTCGTCGGCTGGAGTATGTTAATCGGTGGAATGATCCTACTGCCGTTCTATGCCGGGCAGGGAACTCATTTCGTGGTGAATGGCAGTTTAATTCTGGCGTTTTTCTATCTGGTGGTCATCGGCACGTCACTCACGTTTAGCCTGTACCTGAAAGGCGCGCAGATGATTGGCGGACCGAAAGCGAGCATTTTAAGCTGCGCGGAACCGTTGAGCAGTGCGTTGCTGTCCCTGCTGCTGTTAGGCATCACCTTTACCCTGCCAGACTGGCTGGGTACGCTTTTGATCCTCTCATCGGTCGTGCTTATCTCAATGGACTCACGTCGCCGCGCCAGAGCGGTTTAACCCCAACCGGCGCGGCAACGGGTGACGATTACCAGCCCGGAACTGCGCCGCCGTTAAAGATAGTTTCAGCCGCCTTCGCCACTTCCGGTGACTGATAAGATTGCAGGAATTCTTTCACATTCTCGGCATCTTTATTGTCTTCTCGCGCCACCAGGATGTTCACGTACGGTGAATTTTTGTCTTCGATAAATACGCTGTCATGTACCGGAGAAAGCCCGGTTTGCTGGATGTAGGTGGTACTGATAATCGCCACATCCACTTTTTGATCGTCCAGCACGCGCGGTAGCTGCGCCCCTTCCAGTTCCATAATTTTCAGATGTCGCGGATTATCCGTAATATCCAGCGCCGTTGGCAGCAGGCCGGTATCCGCTTTCAGAGTGATTAACTTCTCTTTTTGTAGCAGCAACAGCGCCCGCCCAAGGTTGGTCGGATCGTTAGGTATCGCAATCGTCGCACCGTCTTTTAGTTCAGCAACAGTTTTGATTTTCTTCGAATAACCCGCCATCGGGAACACAAAGGTATTGCCCACCGCTACCAGCTTATAGCCGTGCGCTTTATTATCTTGTTCAAGGAACGGACGATGCTGGAAGACGTTGGCATCCAGCTCACCATGATTAGTGGCATCGTTGGGCAGCAGAGAACCGCTAAACCCCACCAATTCCACCTCCAGGCCATATTTTTCTTTAGCGACTTTCTTCGCGACTTCCGCCACATCCTGCTCTGCACCGTTAATCACGCCCACTTTAATATGCTTTGCATCGTTGTTCTGCTGATCGCATCCTGCCAGCAATAATCCCGCCAGTAATAACGCCGCTCCAGCCCCGAAATAAGGTATCTTCAGTTTCACGTTTTTTCCTTTTGCAATAACCGCCTGATGAGTAATGAAATGACTATAGCGGGAAGGCCGCTGCGGTTTAAAAAACGAAAAAGCATCAGCAAGAAGAAAAAAGCATAATGCGAAAAGGAAAATTAGTCGGAAGGTGCCGTTAGCTCATCAAAGGAAAGCCCAGTAATAATTAGCACCAGTTCACGATCAATCCCCTTTTCAAGCATGGCTTGGGCTATCCGCAACGCTTCTTCCTGCTTGCCTTCAAGTAATCCCTTTTGCAGTCCTTCCGGTCATCAAAACGTTTTCGACAAATAATGGCGCGCGGAACCGGTTTCTGGAAAGTTATCGAGGGTCATTTGCAACTGATAGCCGTTTTTCTGATAAAACGGCAGCGCCTGGAAACTCATCGTGTCCACCAGCGCATGCAGGCATCCTCTCTCACGCGCCGTCTGTTCAGCGGCCTGCATCAACTTTGTGCCGTAACCGCCTTTACGCAGCGAGTCATGCATCCACAGGAAATCAATGCACAGCCATTCGCCTTTGATTTTACCGATCAGCCCGCCCAGTATTTCATTGTGCTCATCGCGCCAGTACACCGCCAGGTCGCCAAAATTGGTGGTCCTCAGGAACTGGCGATTGTAGGCGCGCAATCCAACAAGCAGAGCATTTTGATCGTCTTCAGTAATGGTATCTGTAATCTGTATTTGCATCCTATCCTCCTGAAAAACTAAAACTTCTGGCTGATTTTCTTTTTAGAAATTAACACAGGCTGATGAGTGAGGCGCATGCCGTCTACACTTACTCTTGAGATGATGCGCATCGACAACAAGGATTATTATCATGAAACAAGCCGTTTTACCGCTTATTGCCATTCTTTTCATGCTGCCGGGTTTGGCGCTGGCCGATTCGGCTTATGGCTCTCTACAGTCCGTTCATGAAAAAAACACCGTATTGAAGGATTTACGCAAGATTTGTACCCCGCAGGGGTCGCCATCGGATGAGGTGTGGGAAAAAACGATTATGGCTGATACCCGTAATCAGCAACACATCCGCGAAGCCATTCTGGCAATACAAAGAAACAATCAGAACAACTACTGGGAAGCGCTGGGCAAAGTTGAATGCCCGGATTTGTAACTATCGCATTGAAAAACGAGTGCTGTAACCGGTTTCTGTTTTGCAAAATCGCCTATTGTGTAGGGAAATGAAACACATCAAGGAGCAAGATAATGCGATACCGTTTTCCCGAAAACTTTTGGTGGGGCAGTGCCTGCTCGGCGCTGCAAACCGAAGGGGATAGTCTGAACGGCGGCAAAAGCCAGACGACATGGGACGTGTGGTTCGACCGCCAGCCTGGGCGTTTCCATCAGGGGGTTGGCCCGGCGAACACCTCGACCTTTTATCAGCACTGGAAACAGGACATCGCACTGCTCAAACAGCTGAAGCACAACAGCTTCCGCACTTCAATCAGTTGGTCACGACTGATCCCGGACGGTACTGGCGACGTCAACCCGCAGGCAGTTGATTTCTATAACAACGTCATCGATGAGCTGCTGGCGCAAGGCATTACGCCATTTATCACCCTGTTCCACTTCGATATGCCGATGGTGATGCAGGAGAAAGGTGGCTGGGAAAACCGTGATGTGGTTGAGGCGTTTGGTCGCTACGCACAAACCTGTTTTACCTTGTTCGGCAATCGGGTGAAGCACTGGTTCACCTTTAACGAACCGATTGTCCCGGTAGAAGGCGGCTATCTGTATGACTTCCATTACCCTAATGTGGTGGATTTCAAACGCGCGGCCACCGTGGCGTATCACACCGTACTGGCGCATTCCACGGCGGTACGCGCGTACCACGCCGGAAGTTATGACGGTGAAATCGGTGTGATCCTGAATTTAACGCCCTCTTATCCGCGCTCACAACACCCGGCAGATGTAAAAGCTGCGCACCATGCGGATCTGCTGTTTAACCGCAGCTTCCTTGACCCGGTGCTAAAAGGTGAATATCCGGCGGATCTGATAGAGCTGCTAAAAGAGTACGATCAACTCCCAGCATGTCAGCCAGGTGACCGTCAGCTCATCGCCGATGGCAAAATCGACCTGCTCGGTATTAATTATTATCAGCCGCGCCGCGTGAAATGTCGTGATACTGCCGTCAATCCTGACGCGCCGTTTATGCCGGAGTGGCTGTTTGATTATTACGAAATGCCGGGGCGTAAAATGAACCCTTACCGTGGCTGGGAAATTTACGAGCCAGGTATTTACGATATTATTACTAATCTGCGTGATAACTACGGCAACCCGCGCTGTTTTATTTCTGAAAACGGCATGGGAGTCGAAAATGAGCAACGTTTTATTCAGCAGGACCAAATCAACGACAGCTACCGTATTGAATTTGTTTCCGCGCATCTTAAATGGCTACATAAAGGCATTAGCGAAGGGTGTAATTGTCTTGGCTACCATATGTGGACCTTTATTGATAACTGGTCCTGGCTCAACGGATATAAAAACCGCTACGGTTTTGTCCAGTTAGATTTAGATACGCAAAAACGTACGGTGAAGAAAAGCGGCGAATGGTTTGCCCATACCGCCGAAAACAATGGTTTTGATTGAGTCAGTCGTCAGATAGCGGTGTTGCCTGAAAGCTGCGCGCCATCAGGCAACAATCTCACTGTATTCTGACCTTCATCGTGACCAGAAGCGCCGTCAGCAGCATCAGGCTGCCGGAAAGCATCAGGGGCGAAAGCAGTCCGAGGTTATCGAGCGCATAGCCTCCCACCGCTGCCCCGCAGGTATTGGCAAGCTGGATCACGGCGACCTGGACGGATCCAGCTTTTTCTGCCTGATCGGCAAGCGATCGGGTGATCCACGTCGACCAGCCGACCGGAACCAACGCAAACGCCAGGCCCCAGATAATCGCAATACCTGCCGCCACAACTTTGTCGCTACCCCACAGGATCAGGACCAGCGCGCTAAGCGCCAGCACCAGCGGCGCACCGGCTAAGGCCAGTTTGACCGAGCGTTTCAGAACCACCGAGGAGAGCGACGTCCCGACAAAGCTGGCGATACCAAAACTCAGCAGCACCAACGTCAGGCCATCAACTTCAAAGCCTGCCAGATTCATATAGATCGGGCGAATATAGGTAAAGAAGGCGAACTGTCCGGCAAAGGACATAAAGATGGCAATCATCCCGGCCATCACCCCCGGGCGCTGCAGCAGGCTGAACATATTTTGTTTCTGATGCGAAGGTTCACCTGGCAACGACGGCAGCGCTCTCACCACCCAAATCGTGCACAACACGCCCATTACCGCCGCCGCATTAAACACGTTGCGCCAGCCGATAATGCCGCCCAAAAAACTCCCCAGCGGCGCGGCAATCACCAGCGCGACAGAGACCGCGCCAAAAATCACCGACAGCGCTTTCGGTACCGTACGGGCGGGAACCAGACGCATGGTCAGCGACGCTGACATCGCCCAGAATCCGCCAAGCGCCAGACCGAGACAGGCGCGGCCAATGAGCAGCAGTGAAAAAGAGTTGGCAAAGGAAACCAACAGGCAGGAGAGCGTCAGCAGCACCGAAAACACGATCACCACGTAGCGACGATCGGTCGCCTGGATAATTTGCGTCACAAACAGGCTGGCGAACATGGCAACAAATGCCGTCACAGTCACCGATTGTCCGGCAACACCTTCAGAAATCCCCAGATCCTGCGCCATCGGCGTTAACAGGCTAACGGGCAGAAACTCAACGGTTATCAGGCAGGCAACGCAGAACGCCAAAGCGAATACCGCCGACCAGTTCGGTCGGGCATTTGCCTCAGCGCGGGATTTTTGTTCAACAGCTTCACTCATTTTGTTACCTGCGTGGGGTTATTGCAGAAAAGTTACGCAGTGTAACACTAAATTTGTGACGCATTTAACGTTTTGGCAACTTTACCGCTGAATGTCGACGTGTCTTATTCGACCAGCGGTAGGGTCCCTTTGTCGGCCTGAGTCACGTAACGCCAACAGGCATGACTGTCAGTGTAGCCAGTGCACGCCATCTTCGGGCTGGAAAAAGGCGTTATAGCGCATCTGAAACGCATTAAACTCCTGCATATCCGGCTCTATCTCGCGCAGAAAACCGAGCGCCAGACGCACCTGTGCGTCAGTAATCGGCGTGGCCAATCGGGCTTTTTGCAGCCAACGGTGCCATTGCAGCAGATTCGACTCACTGCCGTCGACAATAACGATTTGCCAGATCAACAACACCTGGGCAGCATTTTGCAGATGCGATTCATCTGGGCGGTGGAGGTACTGTAAAAAAGCCTCACCCTGTACTTTTCCCATCTGATCGATCATCGACTCTACCAGCACAACATCAATATTCAGTCGCTCGCTCAGACGGCGAATTGCCCGTCGAGATCCGGACGTCAACACCCGAAAACCCACTACAAAAACAACGACCAATGTGGCCAGCATTATCCAAATCATGCGCACATCCATTACCAGACAGGATGCCCATCATAACGGCAAATTCCTCTCTGTCGACGACTGAACGTATCAACGCGATTCAGGATGGATCCGCGGCATAAAAAAGCCCGCC
>NZ_SZWS01000065.1:0-10670 GCF_005281245.1 Citrobacter sp. wls826 | reverse complement strand
TATTACGCTTTCCTCTTTCAGAGTCAACCCTCATTTTCAGGTTTTTCTCTTCAATCGAACCGGCTGTTTGCGTGAAGTGATTCACATCCGCCGTGTCGATGGAGGCGCATTATAGGGATCCCATTTTTTAGCACAAGTATTTTTTGGATCTTTTTTGCTGAGTGCTTGTTTTTCACCCCTTTCGCTATATTCCTGCGCAATTTGGCTGATTTTTGATAGCTAAATCACTTGCACAGTCTCAATAATCCAACCAAAGTCTTCATTACTGCTCTATTTTCATTGAGGTAAACATGTCTGATGTATTACGTCCTTATAAGGATCTTTCCCCACAGATCGGAAAACGCGTGATGATCGACACCAGTAGCGTCGTCATTGGTGATACTCGTTTGGCTGATGACGTCGGGATTTGGCCGTTGGTTGCGATTCGTGGCGACGTCAACTATGTACAAATCGGCGCCCGTACAAACATTCAGGACGGCAGCGTTCTCCATGTCACACATAAATCCACATCTAATCCGCAAGGTAATCCATTGATCGTGGGTGAGGATGTGACGGTCGGTCATAAAGTCATGCTACACGGCTGCATCATTGGCAACCGCGTATTGGTCGGTATGGGATCAATTTTACTGGACGGCGTAGTTGTAGAAGACGACGTTATGATTGGGGCAGGAAGCCTGGTGCCGCAAAACAAACACCTGGAGAGTGGATATCTGTACCTGGGTAGTCCGGTTAAACAGATCCGGCCATTAAGTGACGAAGAGAAAGCAGGCTTAAAATACTCTGCTAACAACTACGTTAAATGGAAAGATGAGTATTTAAATCAGAGTAACCAAACCCAACCCTGAGAGTCTTCCTGCTGGTCCTGGATCAATGCTTCGGCCTCTTCTTCCAGGTCCCAGCGATGCTGTTGAAAGATTTCCAGCCATTGTTCAGGCGTGCAGCCGCCAAAGCGGGACGCCAACGTCTCCCCTGATATAGCGCATGTTAACTGCATACCATGGACTAACGCAGGGAAAACAACGGCGCTAATATCCGTCAGCCATTCTTCTCGATCGGGAAACTGGATCGCCTGATTCATGCCGACATTTCCTGTTGCATGCTTTTGATGACGGGCTCAATCTGTGGCAATACACCATGCCAGAGTAAAACGGCGTGCGCTGCTTGTCCCACCAGCATCCCCAGACCATCGGCATACTGTTTCGCCCCATGTTCAGCACACCAGGAAAGGAACGGTGTATTTCCTTGCTGATAAAACATGTCATAGCAATAGACAGAGGAGTGAATAAGCGATGTCGGAATGGCTGGTACCTCACCGCTAATTCCGCTGGATGTCGCATTAATAATTAAATCAAAACTGTAATTATCAAGCTCGTCCATTCCCACCGCCTGCACGCTGCCGGTATGGGAGAAGATTTGTGCCAGTTCTTCTGCGCGCGAAGCAGTACGGTTAACGATGGTTACCGCACAATCCAGAGAAAGAAGAGGTAATAAAACCCCCCGGGATGCGCCACCGGCACCAATCAACAGAACTCGCGATCCGGGGCGAATGAAAGATAAACGTTCAAGATCGCTTAATAAGCCGATACCATCCGTGTTATCTCCCAGTAAACGCCCATCCTCAAGTCGTTTAAGAGTATTGACCGCCCCAGCAAGCGATGCCCGCTCCGTTAATTCATCGGCACGCGCAAACGCCTCTTCCTTAAAAGGCACAGTGACATTTGCCCCCTTCCCGCCTTCCGCAAAAAAAGCATTCAGCGTATTCACAAAATCATTGATAGGTGCCAGTACACGTCCATAGGAATGATCAATTTTCAACTGCTCTGCAAATTGCTGATGAATAAAGGGCGATTTACTGTGCGCTATCGGATTACCAAAAACAGCATAGGCTTCTTTCATATTACCCCTGTCGAAACTGTTCACCGGTCAGAGCATCACGGATCTCCGAAGGATTCAAACGCCCTCCGGTCTCCCCTTCAACTACGGGAAAGTCTGTACCAAACTGCGCGCGGACTTCCTCTACCGTTCTGCAAGGCGGTAAGCCACTCAAATTAGCACTGGTGGAGACTAACGGTTTGCCATAAGCCTGGCACAATGCAACCACCAGCGGATGATCGGTGACTCGCACGGCCAGCGAGTCAAAACGACCGGTCAACCAACGAGGCGTAGTCGCGGGCGCAGGGAAAACGAAGGTGACAGGACCAGGCCAGCGAGCGAACACAGCCTCACGTTGAGCATCTGAAAGCGTGCTATCGTCAATATAGGGCTTGAGCTGGTCAAAATTTGCCGCAATCAAAATTAAGCCTTTATCGACTGGGCGTTGTTTTAGCGCCAACAGACGGGTAACAGCCGTTTCGCTGTCGGGATCGCAGCCGACACCAAATACAGCTTCTGTTGGATAGGCGATGACTTTTTCTTGTTTCAGAACCGCTATTGCAGCAGCGATAGGGCCTGTGGGCAGGTTATTATTCACTTTTTTATTCCGCCGAGAACGGCTTTCCACATTGTTTACTGGCACAGAAATGCTTCACACCCTGCGCGGTTTTCTTTTCGATGAGTAGCGGATAATGGCACTCAGGACACTCTCCGGCTAACGGTTTGAAGTTAATGACAAACTGGCACTCCGGATAGCGATCGCAGGAGTAAAACGTTTTGCCATAACGGGAACGCCGCTGGACCAGGTGGCCAGTCTGGCATTGAGGACAGACTATTGCTGTTTCATCTGGCTTGTCGATAAGTTCGGTGTGTTCACACGTTGGATAATCGCTGCATCCAATAAACATCCCGAATTTTCCCTGTCTCAGCACCAGCTCGGCGCCACATGCAGGACAAAGCTTACCCTCCAGAACTTTGACAATATGTCCGTCCGCGGAAGATTTCAGCGGACGGATGTAATCGCATTCTGGATAGTGTGAACAACCGAGAAACGGACCGTGTTTCCCGGAACGAATAACCAGTTCAGCCCCACATTGTGGGCAGGGCTCGTTTTTACGCACCGTAAACAGTGCTGATTTAGCCATAACAACTCATACTGAATGAAGATTGATTAATGCAGCATACCTTCATTCACTTCAAAGAGTAATTCTTCCATTTGCTGATAGGCATTTTCACAACCTGGAATATTGAAAAGCACCATCAGGATCACCCACTTCAGATCTTCCAGATCGAACTCTGCCGTATCCAGCGCGAGTACGCGCTCAATGACCATTTCTCGTGTTTCGAGGTTTAGCACCTGAATCTGTTCCAGGAATAGCAGGAACCCTCTACAGCTTGCATCCAGTCGATCACACTCTTCTGCGGTATAAATACGTATAGAAAGAGGATCGGATGCCAGCTGCATAGGTTCGGCAAGACCATCCTGATAATCAGCAAGCTTTTCCAGCCAAAGTAACGCGTTGTAGATGTCTTCACGATCAAAACCAGCGTCGGTAAGATCCCGTTCCAGTTTGTCCTGATCCACACGCAGCTCAGCTTCGTTATGGATATATGTCTCAAACAAATACATTAGTACGTCGAACATGGCATGCCCTCCTCAATCGGACATAGCCGCCGGGTACAGCTGCGATCCATCCTGCTAACTCCAGTTCGAGCAGTTGAGCCACTACCTCTGGCACAGGTTGGCCGGCACGTTCAGCGACGACGTCAACAGGTGTTACCTCATCTCCTACGTTAGCCAGGAGCTCCGGAAATGGCAATGCCACCTCTTCGTGATCTGGCGAATAAATTGATTTTTCAGGTTCATCTGGCAACCATTGCAGCCCATATTGCAAATTTTCCAGAATTTCTTCTGGGGCCGTCACAAGCGTGGCTCCCTGCTGAATAAGCCAATGTGGACCTTCACTTCCCGGACTCCCAATCGGTCCAGGCAACGCAAAAACCTCCCGCCCTTGTTCCAGTGCGCAACGCGCAGTGACCAGTGACCCGCTACGCTGAGCAGCTTCTACAACCAGGACTCCTTTACTTAGACCACTAATAATGCGATTTCGTCGGGGAAAATTGCGCGGCAAAGGAAGCGTATCTAATGGGAACTCAGACACCAGTGCGCCTCCAGCCTCAATCAGTCGTTTAGCCAGACGGACATGCTGTCGTGGATGAATGGTCTCAAGCCCATTTCCCAGCACCGCAATACTCGTGCCCTCTCGGTTTATCGCAGCATTGTGCGCCACACCATCAATCCCCCGGGCCAGGCCGCTGGTGATCGTCACGCCGCATGCTGCAAGCTTTTCACAAAACAGCCGCCCCCAGCGTTCGCCATACCAGGAGTGCTGTCGGCTACCGACGACGGCAACCTGAAACGAGCTAAGGCATATGGGATTTCCTGCAACAAAAAGCACCCCAGGATAATCCTCAATTGCACGGAGCTGTGCCGGATAATGCTCGCTGTCGGCAACCACAAAATGATGGTTGGGCTGTTCAAGCCAGCGCAGCGTTTTTTCCAGCGTCTGATCTGGAAAGGTTAAAAAGCGCCGGGCCTGGCGGGGAGAGAGTCCAGCATGATGAAGTACCACGTTGTTAATACACGGCTGAGTATTGAGCCAGTGGGCAACGCGCACCATCTCATCACCATACAGTTCATTCACTTGTGCTAAACGTAGCCAAATCTCGATTTTGGTCATCCCTGTTCCCCTGCCACAAGCAGTCCTGGCAATCTTTGCGATTGGTCACTGATGCTGTCAATCAGAGGGGGTTTTGTCTAGAATAGAGGTAATAATCTTTTCAACTCCTGAACACAACTCTGGATAACTATGTCAGTTTTGCAAGTGTTACATATTCCGGACGAGCGCCTTCGCAAAGTCGCAAAACCGGTCGAAGAAGTGAATGCAGAAATTCAGCGTATCGTTGATGATATGTTCGAAACGATGTACGCCGAAGAAGGTATCGGTCTGGCAGCAACTCAGGTCGATATTCATCAGCGCATCATTGTTATTGATGTCTCTGAAAATCGCGACGAGCAGTTGGTACTCATTAACCCAGAGCTGCTGGAAAAAGACGGCGAAACAGGTATTGAAGAAGGCTGCCTGTCTATCCCCGAACAGCGTGCGTTAGTACCGCGCGCAGAGAAAGTAAAAATTCGTGCGCTCGATCGCAACGGCAAATCTTTTGAACTGGAAGCCGATGGCCTGCTGGCTATCTGCATTCAACATGAAATGGATCACCTGGTCGGTAAACTGTTTATCGATTATCTGTCTCCGTTGAAGCAACAACGCATTCGTCAGAAAGTTGAAAAACTCGACCGCCTGAACGCCCGAGCTTAAGGACAAGAATCAACGTGTCAGACTCACTACGTATTATTTTTGCGGGTACACCTGACTTTGCAGCGCGTCATCTCGACGCGCTGTTGTCTTCTGGACATAACGTCGTTGGCGTGTTTACCCAACCGGACCGTCCGGCGGGACGCGGTAAAAAGCTGATGCCCAGCCCGGTAAAAGTGCTGGCGGAAGAAAAAGGGATACCGGTTTTCCAACCCGTCTCTCTTCGTCCTCAGGAAAACCAGCAGCTGGTTGCTGATTTACGCGCAGACGTGATGGTAGTGGTAGCATATGGCCTGATACTGCCAAAAGCCGTACTGGAAATGCCGCGTCTGGGTTGTATCAACGTTCACGGTTCCCTGCTTCCACGCTGGCGTGGCGCAGCCCCAATCCAGCGCTCACTGTGGGCAGGCGACGCCGAAACTGGTGTGACCATCATGCAGATGGATGTTGGCCTCGACACCGGTGATATGTTGCTTAAGCTGTCCTGCCCGATAACTGCAGAAGATACCAGCGGTTCGTTATACGATAAGCTGGCAGATTTAGGACCTCAGGGGCTGATTGAAACGCTAAAACAGCTGGCGGCTGGCACCATAAAACCCGTTGTACAAGATGAATCACTGGTTACGCATGCAGAAAAACTCAGCAAAGAAGAGGCCCGTATCGACTGGTCGCTTTCAGCCGCTCAGTTGGAACGCTGCATCCGCGCCTTTAACCCGTGGCCAATGAGCTGGCTTGAAATCGACGGCCAGCCAGTGAAAGTCTGGCAAGCTACGGTTATTACAGCGAACACACAGGCCGCACCAGGCACTATTCTTGAGGCGACAAAACAGGGTATCCAGGTCGCAACGGGCGACGGCATCCTGAATCTCGTCTCTTTGCAACCTGCCGGTAAAAAAGCCATGAGCGCGCAGGATCTGCTTAATTCGCGCCGGGAATGGTTTGTACCCGGTAACCGTCTGGTATGACGGTTCATCTCTTTAAGCCCGGTATCTCCGGGCATTTTTATTTTTGCGCTTATGAAAAAACATCTTAATTTACGCAGTATGGCGGCCCAGGCCGTCGAACAGGTTGTCGAAAAGGGACAATCATTAAGCAACGTGCTGCCCGCCATGCAGCAAAAAGTTGCCGATAAAGACAAAGCACTGTTGCAGGAGCTTTGCTTCGGCGTGTTGCGTACACTCTCCCAACTGGAGTGGATGATCCAGCAGTTGATGGAACGTCCAATGACGGGCAAACAGCGCACTGTTCACTATCTGATCATGGTGGGCTTCTACCAACTGCTGCATACTCGTATTCCACCGCATGCTGCTTTGGCAGAGACCGTAGAAGGCGCAGTCGTTATTAAGCGTCCGCAGCTTAAAGGGCTGATCAACGGCGTGCTGCGCCAGTTTCAGCGCCGTCAAGAAGAGCTACTGGCTGAATTCTCTCAAAGCGATTTACGTTTCTTACACCCCTCCTGGCTGGTGAAACGTATTAAGACCGCTTATCCGCAGCAGTGGGAAGCCATTCTTGAAGCCAATAACCAGCGACCGCCGATGTGGTTACGTGTCAATCGTAACCATCATACGCGCGATGCCTGGCTGGACCTGCTGACCGAAGCGGGATTAACCGGTTTCCCGCATCCAGATTACCCGGATGCAGTGCGTCTGGAAACGCCAGCTCCTGTGCACGCCCTCCCTGGTTTTGATGAAGGCTGGGTAACCGTCCAGGATGCTTCCGCTCAAGGATGCATAAACTATCTGTTGCCGGAGGACGGTGAACAGATCCTCGACCTATGCTGTGCGCCGGGGGGCAAAACCACTCACATTCTGGAAGTTGCTCCGCACGCTAACGTAATGGCTGTCGATGTTGATGAAAAACGCTTATCGCGCGTTTTCGACAATCTAAAACGTCTGGGTATGAAGGCAACCGTAAAACAGGGTGATGGCCGCTATCCACAGCAGTGGTGCGGTGAACAACAGTTTGACCGTATTTTGCTGGACGCTCCGTGTTCTGCCACCGGAGTGATCCGTCGCCATCCGGATATCAAATGGCTGCGTCGCGACCGGGATATTGCTGAACTTGCCCAGTTGCAGGCTGAAATCCTGAATGCAACCTGGCCACATCTTAAACCTGGCGGCACGCTGGTTTATGCAACCTGCTCTATCCTGCCAGAAGAAAACCAACAGCAAATTGCCGCCTTCCTTGCGCGCACGCCAGATGCGGTATTAAGCGTCACTGGTACGCCGGAAAAACCTGGACATCAGAATTTACCGAGTGCGGAAGATGGTGATGGCTTCTTTTACGCTAAGCTAATCAAAAAGTGATGAGATAACGGGTCGCGACTGATGAAAATTATCATTCTGGGCGCAGGGCAAGTTGGCGGTACGCTGGCTGAAAACCTGGTCGGAGAGAACAACGATATCACGGTAGTCGATACCAATGGTGAGCGCCTGCGTAGCCTGCAGGACAAGTTTGATCTCCGTGTCGTGCAAGGGCATGGTTCGCATCCCCGCGTTCTACGTGAAGCCGGTGCTGACGATGCCGATATGCTGGTTGCCGTAACCAGCTCAGATGAAACAAATATGGTTGCCTGCCAGGTAGCTTATTCACTGTTTAACACGCCTAATCGTATCGCTCGTATTCGTTCACCGGATTACGTTCGTGATGCGGACAAGCTATTTCAATCTGATGCGGTGCCTATCGATCACCTGATTGCGCCTGAGCAACTGGTTATCGATAGCATTTATCGCCTGATTGAATATCCGGGCGCATTGCAGGTAGTGAATTTTGCCGAAGGAAAAGTCAGCCTGGCCGTGGTGAAAGCCTATTACGGTGGGCCGCTGATTGGTAATGCGCTGTCGACAATGCGTGAGCATATGCCGCACATCGATACCCGCGTTGCGGCGATTTTCCGTCATGACCGACCGATCCGTCCGCAAGGTTCTACCATTGTTGAAGCGGGTGATGAAGTTTTCTTCATCGCGGCCTCGCAGCATATTCGCGCCGTAATGAGCGAATTACAGCGTCTGGAAAAGCCTTACAAACGCATTATGTTAGTGGGCGGTGGGAATATTGGCGCGGGGCTGGCACGGCGACTAGAAAAAGATTACAGCGTCAAACTGATTGAACGTAATCAACAGCGCGCATCCGAGCTTGCAGAGAAACTGCAAAATACGATCGTCTTTTTTGGTGATGCCTCGGATCAAGAGCTGCTGGCGGAAGAACATATCGATCAGGTTGATCTGTTCATTGCGGTAACCAACGATGATGAAGCGAATATCATGTCGGCGATGCTTGCCAAACGGATGGGCGCCAAGAAAGTGATGGTGTTGATCCAACGCAGAGCATACGTCGATCTGGTGCAAGGCAGCGTGATCGATATTGCGATTTCACCGCAGCAGGCAACCATCTCTGCGCTGCTCAGTCATGTGCGTAAAGCGGATATTGTTGGTGTATCTTCACTGCGCCGTGGCGTCGCGGAAGCCATTGAAGCCGTTGCACACGGTGATGAAACGACGTCACGGGTTGTGGGTCGCTCAATTGATGAAATTAAACTTCCACCAGGAACCATTATTGGCGCCGTTGTGCGTGGTAACGATGTGATGATTGCCAATGATAACCTGCGTATTGAACAGGGCGATCACGTAATTATGTTCCTGACAGATAAAAAGTTTATTACCGACGTCGAGCGACTATTCCAGCCAAGTCCGTTCTTCCTGTAATAATTTGGGCGCTGAAACTGCGCCTAAATTATTTCCCTTTATTTTTCATGGTTTAATAAATTTCTATTTAGGCAATACATAAATGGAAATTGCCTAAACATTTGTTAAACTTATAAACGTCAGCTGCATAGGGAGAATAAGATGAGCATTATTAAAGAATTTCGCGAATTCGCGATGCGCGGGAATGTTGTCGATTTGGCAGTAGGTGTCATTATTGGTGCGGCATTTGGGAAGATAGTTTCATCACTGGTTGCCGATATCATCATGCCGCCGCTGGGGTTGTTAATTGGTGGAATTGATTTTAAACAGTTTGCTTTAACACTACGTGATGCACAGGGAGATATCCCTGCAGTCGTTATGCATTACGGTGTATTTATTCAGAATATCTTTGATTTCGTTATTGTTGCGTTTGCTATCTTTATGGCAATCAAGCTGATCAACAAACTGAACCGTAAAAAAGCGGAAGAGCCAGCAGCACCGCCGGCGCCATCGAAAGAAGAAGTATTGCTGAGTGAAATTCGTGACCTGCTGAAAGAACAGAATAACCGCTCTTAAGCACTCACTGAAACAAGAAGGCCAGTGGTAAAAAAGTGAATGACTTTCTTGCCACTGGCCTCCCAGTTACCCCGATTACCATGTTTACCTTTACGTAGATAACTTCCTTTCCCTTTCTTATTTTTCTCAACGCGCTGCCTGAACAGTGGGTCATGTAGAAGCGCCTCAATGGCGTTATCTTTTATCTGCCCTTTAGTGTGCTGATAACGACTCATGATACCTCCGGTTGTCGTAATTTACGCCGCGAGTGTAGATCTGACCGTGCAATAAATCAACAGCCTGATGGTGATCCACTGGCGCCTTGCTCAAGTGCTTCAAGGATAGAGCAGTACACGCTGCTGTGTGCCTTACCACAACACGCGTCATTCAATCGCTGCAGCGACCGTTGCATCGCCTGAAGCTCAGCTATTCTCGCTTCCACTTCCTGCAATCTTTCCTGGACGATCCCTTTTGATTCCTGGCAGGTATGGTGTTCGGGATCGATGCGGATCGAAAGCAGTTCGCGGATCGATTCCAGAGTGAAACCAAGCTGACGGGCATAGCGAATAAACTTTAGACGCTGAAGATCGCTTTCCGTATAGAGACGAAACCCGCCTTCTGTACGTATTTCATGTTCCATCATCTGCTGCTTTTCATAGTAGCGGATAGTATCAGGCGTCACGTCAGCCAGTTTCGCTAATTCACCAATACGGTACATGCTATCTCCGCTATTCGTCGTTGATCTTCTGCAGCAGCTTATCTGCGTATTCACCGTGTAAAAACTCGGTGCTGAGTCCAGCCTGCCGAAGTTTCAGTTCCAGTAGTGACAGTCTTCGACTCACTTCCTGATAATGGGGATCATCTTTGCGGATCCCTGCAAGTATTTCAAGCAGTTGTATTGCCTCTCTGCGCTGCTCAAGCTCAGGAGGAAGACATCCCGCATTTTTTAATAAACGGAATCCGGCTCGAAGTTCCGGCGGAATGTGGGAATCATCGTCAAGAACCAACGGTTCTCCTGTACCAGGCAAACCATCAAACTCACCTTTAGACTGCGCATCAGTAATATGGCGCTCTGCCCACTGGTCCAGTAACCACATACAACACTCCAGTGATGAACAAAAAGAGTACAGATATTGTAGGTAAGTGGGGATATGACGGATATAAAAAAACCCGCCGAGGCGGG
>NZ_SZWS01000056.1:0-1740 GCF_005281245.1 Citrobacter sp. wls826 | reverse complement strand
GAAAACCAGTATTATCAACGGCTCGGAAGTGTCTAGATTATCCGTGGCGATTCACTTCTGATTTCTGTAGGGTACAAAATAAATCTATGAAAGAAGTCAGAACTGATATTGATACACACTTACTTGTTAATGGCGTTGCTCGCCTGACGTTTAAATGCGTTTAAATATTCCTACGGTTTATGATTTTTCATAAAACTAAGGTGGCTGTTGTGAAATATGTTCTCTCTGCGCATATTCTTACGGCCACTAGGTGATAATATAGTTATCCCCTAAAAACGTCCCTTTCCCTGTTGGAAATATTCCGATATTCACCTATTTATACCAATACCTCCATTCTTCATTAAGGGCTAAGGAGCGGTTTGCTTGAGCTAGTAGTAACGTCCGTTCCTGGCACAAAGCGGACAGTGATCACCGTTCTTACGACTACTTTCTGACTTCCTTCGTGACTTGCCCTAAGCATGTTGTAGTGCGATACTTGTAATGACATTTGTAATTACAAGAGGTGTAAGACATGGGTAGCATTAACCTGCGTATTGACGATGAACTTAAAGCGCGTTCTTACGCCGCGCTTGAAAAAATGGGCGTAACTCCTTCTGAAGCGCTTCGTCTCATGCTCGAGTATATCGCTGACAATGAACGCTTGCCGTTCAAACAGACACTCCTGAGTGATGAAGATGCTGAACTTGTGGAGATAGTGAAAGAACGGCTTCGTAATCCTAAGCCAGTACGTGTGACGCTGGATGAACTCTGATGGCGTATTTTCTGGATTTTGACGAGCGGGCACTAAAGGAATGGCGAAAGCTGGGCTCGACGGTACGTGAACAGTTGAAAAAGAAGCTGGTTGAAGTACTTGAGTCACCCCGGATTGAAGCAAACAAGCTCCGTGGTATGCCTGATTGTTACAAGATTAAGCTCCGGTCTTCAGGCTATCGCCTTGTATACCAGGTTATAGACGAGAAAGTTGTCGTTTTCGTGATTTCTGTTGGGAAAAGAGAACGCTCGGAAGTATATAGCGAGGCGGTCAAACGCATTCTCTGAACCAAAGCATGACATCTCTGTTTCGCACCGAAGGTGACACTTCTGCTTTGCGTTGACAGAGAAGAAGGCTATGAAACTGCCACGAAACACCCTGCTCGGGTGTGTATTAATAGTGTGTCTCACACTGTTGATATTCGCTTACCTGACCCGGAAATCGCTCTGCGAAATCCGCTACAGGGACACGAACAGGGAGGTGGTGGCTTTTATGGCTTACGAATCCGCTAAGTAGCTAACCCCCGCCAATCAGGGGCTGTGGTGGTTTGGTCATGCCTGAAGCGCCTTTATGAAGGGGTTGCCGGTTCGCTGGCAGCCCCTTTTTCCGATCGCAAGCATGAACAGCCAGGAAGGACGGTTCCCTCCGGGAACGGGGAAGGGCGGCAGCGCCCGCTCTCTTCCCGCCCTGTCCATTGTGATTTACTGATTGCGGATCATTTATCTACTGTCTGCATGGTTCTGTTCTATTCCTCTGGTCTCAGTAATAACAGACTGATGGCCCCCTTCGGCTCCTGACCAACTGGCGCTGTCCAGTCGTCGAGCCCCACTCCGCCAGGGCAACTGCTGCGCACCTGCCAGTCTCCGCCTAACCCCTGCGGTTTTCGGGCCATACGGCTAGGGTCTGATGGCGAAGGTCAACCCCTGCGGTTTGCTGCACCCGTGCCGGTCGTGCCGCCTCCACCGCGCCGGCGATGCCGTCGCTCTGAT
>NZ_SZWS01000030.1:95043-96843 GCF_005281245.1 Citrobacter sp. wls826 | reverse complement strand
ACGGGTAGTAATGCCGGTCCCTGTGACATACAGTCACATTTATGATTTTTCATCCCTGTTCTCCTGCATATTCTAACTGTAAAGTTCTTAATTAATGCTCTTCACGAATTTCATTCCATTGCTGTTCTGTGACATGGGACGTGATTTGAATAAAATTTCCTCTTTCACTTCGTCTATTTATTTCAAGCAGTTTTTTAATAACGCTATGGTTATAAAATTCCGGAGCTACATTAATTGAACACTCACCCCATTTAATAAGATCTTCTATATCAAAGAAAGCACACAACTCGGCTTTTTTAAGTGAATTTCTTAATACCTTAAACACCTCTACTTCCGAAAATCGTTCACTACTCAAATGCGCTAAGCGATAATTACAAATAATCTTATTTTTTATCCCTGCAAAATTTATATCACGCCAATTGTCAGCACTCAGCGATAAAGTATATGAAAGTCGAACTTGATTATTAGATTTATTTAATTTATTGATAAACTGTCCATCTCCATCAATAAAACTCCACACTTCAACTGGTCCTAACAAACGTCGTTGTTGCCAATCATCCAGGATGGAAAAAAGAGAGATTATAATTGCGGGGTCATAATACCGAAGCAATACATCTTTGCCATCACGCTGTTGGATAGCGACTTTTCCCAGGTAATCAGCGAGATTTATAATATTATCTGCACACGTAAGCCAACCACAAATCATCCTGCCCTTACCCAGCAGTATCTCATTAGGTTCTATCTCTTTCAGGGCCTGCATAATACTTTCATGTAGTATATTACAATCAGCAGGTAAAGATAAATCCAGTGAAACCAAACAGGGTTCAAATTCAGCTGATAGATAACGAGTAGCAACAGGTACCCTTACAACATCCCTACTTTTTATTTTATCATAGAATGACGAATCTTTATTCCTCAGTCTTATAATTGCAGTATCAATCATTAATATGCAATTTCTATTTAACGTTATAAAATGATTAAATATTTGTTCACCAATGTCATCCCCTCGTTTTTGCATTGCCGGTAAGGAGTAATCATAAGTTATTAAAGATTCCTTCATTTGCCCTCCATTAACCCAGCGTCACGGTAGGGCTTTGCGTACCACCAGCAGCATCAATGGCTGTGGCGCAAGGATCCGGTAACTCTATGCTAGCATTCAATGTTGCAGGAGCCATTTTCTGAATTCCAATACTCTTTACGCGAACATTGCCTGGCGCCCCTACTTCTATTTCACCATCTTTAAGCCTGATATATGCACCGCCACAACTGAGTACTAACTCTGTCGCTGCGGTAATAATCACCTGCTCATCTTTGCTGGCTATACTCAACGTTTTCTTTGCCATGAGATCCATTGCATCTCCCTGAGCCTGAATCTCCACTTTTCCTTTGCTGGCAAAAATTTTAATCCCCATCCACTGAGCGAAAAGACTTATTGTTTCTTTCACACCAAGGCGGAATTTTTTAGCGACACTGACATCCGCGTCCGCTCCAGAGGTTACAATGATATTCTCACCTGATGAGAGTTGGATACTGGCGGGAGTCACCTGAGCGATACCGGCAGGAGCAGAAAAAAGTAAAGCCTGTTTCTTGAGGTCTGTCATAGACTCCATCAACAATGCTTTTTGCCTCTCGATATCAGCCAGTTCTGCTTTCGCTTTTTCTGCCGCAGAATGAATACCTTTCGCATCCTGAAGCGCAGCTTGTAAGTTCGCTACTGCTTCATGCATATCTAACTGCAAACCTCCAGCTAATTCCTGACGATCGGCGCTGATAAAAATCCCCTTCCCTGCCCGAATAGCT
>NZ_SZWS01000030.1:81937-94959 GCF_005281245.1 Citrobacter sp. wls826 | reverse complement strand
AGCGCGCGCTGCGCATCCACGTTATGCCCCAGGTTCAGCTGCGTCTTCCCGCCGTACTCAGTGCTGAGCTTGATGTGCTCCTCGCCCCGTTTGTCCTCCATGCGCAGTTTGTTATTGGCGGGCGTGCGGATGACGTTGCGGGTGTGGTTTGCCTCCGTCACGTGGTCAGGATGTCGGGAGTCATGCAGCGCATGGGCGATATAAGGCCGGTCCGGATCCCCTTCATGGAACGCCACCGCCACTTCTGTGCCCTGTATCAGCGGGAAGTGAATACCGTAGGTGTCGCCGCCATAGGGTTTGGCAAGGCGTACTGGCATACTTTCGTAGCCCTGTTGTTTATCATCACGATCCGCATCAAACTTAACCCAATAAAGCCCGCTCTGATTCAAATGAGCATATTCATCATTCTTTTTCGGGCTTGAAACACGTGCCATTAGCGTGCCGCTAATCACTGGCCGCGGTTTTAGTGGAGGTCTCCAACAGCGCGTTTCACTGTAAACGGTCGCCATCAACACCACTTGTAGTGCTTCCTTTCGGCTTGCGCTGAATGAAACCGCCGTAACCAGCAAGCTGTTACACACACTGGCAGGAAGCGTTGGGACAGGTGTGGATTCCGTAATATTCAGGACCTGAGCCGGGCTGAGGCTTACATCGGTTGATAATCCAGTGATTGTGGCTTGTGAGGAGAGATAACGCTCATGTTCCAGACGAGCCCAAAAATTCCCTGTCTCAGGCGATGGAGATACCTTATCACCCGTTTCAAGATGGCGCGGGCGATAGTGGTAAACATCCCCGTAAGTCACCCCGTCACCGTCACCGTAAGTCATATCGGCTTGTGCAGAAAATAATATTTTCTGTGCCTGACGATGGTTATAGTCCCCAGCAGTAACCGATGCCTGCACCGCAGACTGGTGGAACTGAATATCCCAGACTGAGTCGATACCATTGTCATTCATTCCGGAGGGACTATTCAGCGGTAATGTTTTGCCAAACTCCCATGCGCTTTGTTTATCAGCAAAATAGATCACTTCAGTACCAGCATCAGGCTGAAGCCTGAAGAAGAAGAATATTCCCACTTCAGAGAGCAAACGTTCAATAAAAACCAGATCGCTTTCGTGATACTGATTAATTTGCTCTCGTTTTGGATATTCCATTGCCAAATCAAAATTATATTCCCAGTCTTTTAAACCATGCTCCTGTAAAATTTGACTAACAACGTCCGGAACTGACATATTTATAAAAAAACGGTGCGTGCGAAATTGATTTTTCAACAACGCGACAAAAGGTTCAATGATTAACTGATAGGTTGCCTGGTCTTTTGAACCACTTATACGATGGAAAGATGTCACAATACCATGTACCACTTTTCGGGCAGTTAACTCACTTAACCTCCCTATTCCCATGGTCAATGTAGTCGATTTTCTAAGTATCGACTCTGCTGCAATGTCTTTATCATTGCTGGAAAAATGAACTACATATCGATACAGCGAACTCATTTCCTCCGTACCACTAAAATTAATAACATCCAGTACAGACTTGCATGAAGGGATATACAATTGATAACGGTTTAACGTATTTTCAGATATAAATGACATCCTACCACCCAGTGATTCGGACATTCCCATATATTTAACCCTTGTAATTTTATAAAGAGCTATTTTCAGAAAGTAAAAGTTACTCTCAACGCATTGTCTTTATTAAAACAACTATATCCGCTTTCTTATTTGTGACAATGGAAAAAGTAAATCGAAGATTATCGCTAGATATCCAAAGCTCTTCCCTACCATTATCACTATAATCATAAAGATGAAAACCAAGACCTGTTAGATAATTACGAATAACTTCTGCATCACCACCGTGAAAAATAATAAGATTTGTTTCCCGAGTACTTCCCTCAGGAGAAATATATTCGAAATAATAATTATTTGAGATCCTTGGGGCCTGCTTGATATCAACATCTGTGTAGAAATAGTAATCAAAAAAATCACTTTCCCGATATTCTAATTTATCTGGCCAGGGTATTAAAAGAGGTGACAAGGAAATCAAAGCAATAGTCACCAGTAATATTTTATAGTAGCTCATTACCATTCACCTCGACAAAAATGAATAATAACCGCCATCCCCGCTGATCACTTGTACCCGACCAGAAGTGAAATCACTCCACGGCTGCACCCATGTCATAAACGAAGGCAAACTCCCTTTATAGGGTTTATGAACAGCACAATTATCAGACGGGTCTGGAAACAGTAATGGTAAAAATCCTTTATTCTTATAATTGCCTATCGGCCCATAAAAATCCCATCGATTCAGTGCTCGCTCTTTACTGACTAACCTTAGTCTTGACTGGTAGTCTGAGGGAAGAATTGCCCTGTAGAAGCCTAAAAGATCAGAGGTAAGATCCTCTCCGCTAAAACCACTGTCGGTATACCAACTAAAACACCAATTAGCTTGCAAACTTTCAAACACGCGCGCCGTCGTCATCATCATGGCCAACGCAACGCTGTTTTTCTCACATGCAGATAAACCTTGTTTGATACGCCACTTAACAAACTTTCCTGTACCAAACTGGCGATGGTATACAAACATTTTTTGGCTATAAGTGACTTCATAATAACCATCACAGCCTGATTCACCTCGTTTTATATCTATCATCAGGTTTTTGATATCACTTCCCTGTGCATGGCCTATATCTATCCATCCCAATATTTCGCTATAAACAAGCCCTGTTTTACGAGTCGATGTCCACTCAGAAGGTTCAATAATATCGTTACGTTTACTCATTATTAGCTCTTAACTCAAACTCAATACTACAAGTAGATCGGACAGAATAATGGTAGAGAACGCTTAACTGCTCCAGCCCCTCAAAACGCACCACATCCAGTGCATGCGGGCATGAAGGAATCGTTAAGCTGTAGCGGTTAAGCGTGGGCCGTGATGTTGTTAGTTCCATATTCATAGAGTTAACTCCATTTAATTAAATATATTTACGTACTTATAAAACCATAATAATACTGACCAACACAATTTCCCATTAACTAAAAAATCACAGATAATCATCCCAATTACTACGCACATGAGGCCAGCCAAATCTCATCATAAAATACCCTAAAACAATCAATAAAATATTTCCCGCGCCCCATAAATATCGAAACGCATCGTTAGAAACAAAAAAAAACCAAATAGAAAAGGCAATGCCAAACATGCATAATAGATTACCCATCAGATATGAAAAATAATACATTAAATATATTACTATTTCTCTAAACTTCCCAGACCTTCCAGAAAACATTGGCAAACCTCATTAAAAAAACCTCATTTGTATTGTGAAGCTCAATTGCTTTTTCAAAAGGTGAAACAAGATCTTCTATCAGAAAATAAAGCAGATCCAGGTCTCCCATATCTTTCAATTTTTGGTAATGGCCAGGACTCCTTGCAGCAAGATAGCGAGATGTATAGATTGCCCTGGATACCTCCGCTCCCAACGTAAGAAGCGAGCCTATACAAGCACCTGAAAAAAATGCCGTGACCAACCGATTAGAAATAACATACCCAATTTTAACGCCAGTTAGCTCTGAAAAAATCATCCTTCCGGCACTATCCCCAACTATTTTTTCCACCATTAAAGAAAAATCCAGTCGAGAAGAAAAATCATTAATAAAAACCCCAACAACCTGACCTATCAACTCCTTATTAAACCCCACTTTATTAATAAGTCTGGCAAACCTGTATTTGTCATCAGCATTCGCTCTGTGATGTTCTGTATCCATAAAATCATAGGCCAGATATCCCATACTCACCGGAAATGATATAAGCCCTTTTGTCAAAGCAACTATAAATCCAGAGTCATCAATGTTAATAGCTTCGAGCATATCTTTGGCAAGCTCTTTAGCACCATCCATATTTAGTCCTGTTGCGCAACGCATATCCCAGTACAATATAAAACCCAGCATTAGTCTTATCTCTGGGTTTTATTTTTCACTCGTTATCAATTATCAATTATCAATTCAATTCCCTCTTCATCACTCCAACTCAAAGTGAGCTGCTGAGGTTTTTGCTGCCGGGAAAGATACGTTAACAACTGCTGGCTGAGCACTGGCAAGATTTGTTGATTCAGCAGGCTATCAATATTCCTCGCCCCCGTATCCGGTAGCAGGCAAGCGGCTGTCAGGGCATCAAAAAGGTTCTCAGATATCGTCGTAGTGATGCCGTAGTGACGCAGTAATCGCTGTCTAACTTGATCCAGTTTCATTTGTACAATCGTACGTAACGCAGGTTCACTGAGCGGATGGTAGATAATAGTCTGGAAGCGAGCCAGTAGCGCCGGCTGGAAATGATCGCGCAAGAGGGGGCGCAGCCGCTCGTGCAGATCGGACTCCGTGGTTTCCGGCTGTTCTTCCAGCATCTGCATCACAGCGTCGCCGCCAAGATTGGAAGTCATCAAAATAACGGTGTTGCGAAAATCAATTTCTCGGCCTTCACCATCTCGCATGAAACCGCGGTCAAATACCTGGTAAAACAGGTTTATGACGTCGCGATGCGCTTTTTCTACTTCATCCAGCAATACCACGCTATAGGGGCGTTTTCGCACTGCTTCAGTCAGGATCCCTCCCTGACCATAACCCACATACCCCGGAGGTGAGCCCTTAAGTTGGCTCACGGTGTGCGACTCCTGATACTCAGACAGATTAATCGTGATCAGCGACTTTTCACCGCCAAAGAGAATGTCAGCCAGGGCCAGCGCCGTCTCCGTTTTCCCGGTTCCGCTTGGTCCAGTTAGCAGAAAAACACCCTGTGGGCCGTTTTCCGGAGTAAGTCCTGTTTTTGATGCCCGCAACCGCTGTGCGATAGTATTTAGCGCATAATCCTGCCCGACAACGCGGTTTCCCATCTGGGTTTCAAGCGTCAGCAAGTCTGTCTGGGAGTCCTTCATTAGTGAAGACAACGGTACACCGGTCCAGTCGGCGATCACCGTAGCAACTGTGCGCGCGTCTACATCCGGAAACAGTAAAGGATGGCCCTGCTGAAGCACACTAAGCTGTTGCTGCAATTCAATCGTTTCCGCCTGACGAGAAATATCACGGCGGCAGGTCAGCAGTTGCTCAGTGAGCGCTATTTCCTGGCCATACTGGGTTTCCAGTTCATCAAGCTCGACAAGCAGGCGATTCTCATGCTGTTCAATGCTGGCCAGCCTTTCATCATGCTGACCATTTCCTACTGCGAGGTCTGCAAGCAACGCCTGTTTTTCAATTTCAAGCGCGGTGATCTCCGACTTCAAGCGCGTAAGGGGTTCAGGAACGGTATCAAGGCACATCCGCACTCTTGCACCTGCGGTATCCAGCAGGTCGACGGCTTTGTCGGGTAATTGCCGTCCGGTAAGATAGCGGCGAGAGAGCAGAACAGCAGCTTTAACCGCTTCGTCGGTGATGTGAACGCCATGGTGTTCCGCGTAGCGTGATTTCAGACCACGCAGCATTAAACAGGCAGTGTCATCATCCGGTTCATCCACTTTAACCATTTGAAAACGCCGCTCCAGCGCAGCATCACGCTCAAAATACTGTTTATATTCGCTCCATGTGGTCGCTGCGATGGTTCGCAATTCACCTCTGGCCAGAGCGGGTTTTAGCAGGTTGGCTGCATCAGCTCCCCCCGCCTGATTACCGGCCCCAATGATGGTGTGTGCTTCATCGATAAAGAGCAGAACAGGAGTTGGCGATTGCTGAATGGCATCAATGATATTTTTTAATCGCTGCTCAAACTCACCTTTCACTCCAGCACCTGCCTGCAACAGCCCAAGATCCAGCGTACGTAAGGTTACTGTTTTCAGGCTATCCGGCACGTTACCTTCAGCAATACGCAGCGCCAGCCCCTCCACCAGAGCGGTCTTGCCGACGCCGGGTTCCCCAACCAGAATTGGATTGTTTTTTCGACGACGAGATAGCACATCCACCATTTGCCGAATTTCATAATCACGCCCAAATACCGGATCGATATCACCGGCACGCGCTTTCGCGGTCACGTCTAATGTAAATTTATCGAGCCCCCCTTGTAATGCGGGCGACAAAGTCGACTGGGCCAGATTTCGACCCGGTTCATCATCAGAGGTAAACTGCGCCAGAGCGGCCTCTTGCTGTCTTTCAGGACGTTCATCCGACTGAACATTTAATAGCGGCAGGAGCCGTTCCAGTTGAGTATGTCCTGCGCTCAGAAGAGGCCACAGGCCATCACACTTCAGTAGCGAAGGCTTTCCCACCAGCGCCATCAGCAGATGCACACCACGAATCTGCGAATTTTCATCCGTTGCTGCACACAGCCACGCTTGTTGCATTAAAGAGAGGAGAACATCAGACAACTGCGGGCGGCTTTTTACGGAACGAGGCTGAACATCCAGATGCGCCAGCAGCGACTGCCAGAGATTGTCGATATCCCATTCATAACGACGTGCAATTACAGTAATATCGCCCTCCCCCTGTTCCAATAGCTTCAGTAACCAATGTTCGGGAGTGATTTCTGCATGCGCACGCGTTTGGCATAACGATGCCGCCGCTTCAAGCGCCTGAGCACAATAGGGGTTGAGACGTCGTAATAACACTGCTGACTGGTGTTCCATTTGCTTCCTGACTCCCTGTATTCAGGCACGCTACCGCCCGTGGCCGTAACCCAATGCCCATAAGGTAATAGTGACGTTGATACTCTCTGCTAAATCCCCGAGCCGGATACTCAGCAGAGGGCATAAAAAAACGGATGAGGAAATCCTCATCCGTTAGTGCGTTACGCGGTGGTACGCTCGTTCCAGGCGTCAGAATGGATAATGTTGCCATCCTTATACGTCCAGACGATCTTCTCGTAGCGCAGTTCAATCTGTTCCAGGTGGTTATGCTTCTCTTTAGCCGGATCTTTGATGTCGTACATCACAGGATTTACTTTCACCACTTTCACGTTATGCAGAGTGGTGTTGAAGTATTCCACTTCCTGACCAGCATCATTGATGCGATACCATTTGAACTCTGCCTGACGCAGGGTCTGACCAGTGGTTACAGCCTTGTACAGATACGGGCTGGAAACATCGATTTCCTTAGTGAAAAGAAACGGGGTATGGATGCGCGTCCCGGTCAACTTACCGGTGTTGTTATCGGTAGGGATGTACAGGTTATGTTCCTGAGCCACTACTTCGATACTGCCCACACGGTCTTTCACATCAACAGAGCCCTTAATATCCGCACCGCCGTCGTCTTTCAGCCAAAGGTAGACTGGAATTGCCATAACTCTTTCTCCATTTTTACTTCGTTAATGCGTCACCGCCTTGCGGTGACGGTTCCTTCATGCCCGACACCCGACAGGCATCAGCCTGCGGTACCAGACTGATCTCTACACGGCGGTTGGCAGCCCTCCCCTCCGGCGTATCGTTGGTTTTGTAGGGACGTAATTCGCCGTAACCCTGAACAGCAAAACAGCTCTCCGCGACGTCACCGGTATCACGCATCCAGTCGCGAACAGATTCCGCGCGTTTGAGAGAGAGCTGCTGATTAGATTTATCGTCACCCACATCATCGGTATGTCCGGCGATGACTATCAGCCAACCGGGCTTGGCTTTGATATTGACCAAAGCTCGAATGAGTACTTTTGTTGAACCCGCTTTTAACGCCCATTCGCCCGTATCAAACAGCGACATACTGTCCAGTCGAACGGTATGCGGGGAGGTCACTTTCGGTTTTTCAGTTGGCAGCCAGTCGCTGATGGCGGCCTGCAAAGGCGGGATCAATCTCATCCCCTGATACAATCCCATTGAAAGAGAAAGGGGCTCACCACGCTGATACCAGCGATCAAGCCACTGTGCATCACGACGAAGCTGTTCCTGGGCCTGAATCTTTGGCTCGGCAGGATTGCCAGTAAGATGGCGGTATAACATCAGATGATCGTTTGTGATCCTGATGAGATGTTGGTTATTGATAAAGCTGCACGTCATCGCCAGCCCGACAAAAATGCCGCATAGCAGACCGCTTACGCCCAGCGTTCGTTGAAATGCTGTCAGTGCCCGGCGGCGGGATAAAAAAGGCAACGCTAAATCAGGAAAAGGCAGCAGTACGGGCGCTGCTGATGCCGCAGGAGAAAGCGTTGTTTGAACAGTGATATGCCGTTGCCACAGATTATTTTCGTAAACCGCTAATGAGGTGAAACACACAACCCGTAAAGCAGAGAAAAGAGGCGGAGCATGGCGTTCGGTATCGCCTTGCACCTTCTTCAGCCAGCCCAGTAAATTATCTAACCACACTGCATGTGTTAGATGAGAGTGGCGAGCCGGTCGCTCTTCCGAAGAGAAAGGTGCAAAGTCGTCTAATCCCGTAGCTGACTGCACCTCTGCATCCTGAGGGGTTCGAATAAACCAACGTACAGTCTCATTACATTGAGGAGAATTCAGCCAACAGCACAACCAAAACGGCGGTATACCTGATAACCAACGCCGACTCTGGGTTACCACACGCCGCCAACTGAGTAGCATATGCTTAAGCGCATCTTCATCTTTATGCCGTTCTGGGGTCAATGCCAGCATCACGGACACGCGCATTAGAAGCCCCGGGCGCTGCACAGCTATCTGACGAACCAGAGCAATAAAATGTTCCGGGGACTGGACAGATAAATACCAGCCCTGCGAACTCTCGCAAGAATCGCTACGTCCGGCAAACAATGGCTCATTGTCGCCACACACCAGCACGACAGGCCCACTGAAACTCTCCGGAGGGAGCGCAACTTCATGAGCAGAATGCTCAGGCTTCAACCGACCATACTGACGCCAGCCATAAACGATCCCTGGAATGGAAAGCAATAAAACAATGACGGTAAGGCCGCCCCGGATACCCGCACTTACTGGGCTGAATCCCCAGACCAACAGTAAAGCCAGTACGGCCGCCAGCACATAGTTAACGATCCCTCGCAACTGGGCCATGTCTTAACCCTGCCCAATCAGCTGAGCAATCTGCCCTTGTAAGACATGAGAAAATGTTAGCCACAAAGCCCCCAACGCCAGCGCGCCAACAATCCATGCCAGCCACCAGCGGCGCTTACCGCCAGAGAAGCCGGACGCACGCATGATTACTGGTGAATCGTGTTTTAACTTAAAAGGCATCGCCTGAGTTGACAGCGCTTCGAGAACATCTTCACGACGTTCATCACCCTGCTCACGATAGCGACCCACAAAACCAAGCGTGATTGCGCGATAAAAGCAGGTTAATACGGCGGTATCAGGAACGGGCTCGCGCAGTACGGTACGGATGCGCTCCCAGAGCTCTTCCCCGGCATTGGTGGTATTGAAATAGCGTGCCTGTAAGGGTGTCGCAAGCCAGGTGATATAACCGCTATCCTGCCGGTTACGGTTCAACACGCTTTCATCCAGTAACGCACATTGGGTGTAGAGCATATGTTCAACGCTGTGCTCGCTGTACCCCAGGTCACGCAATGCATTACGCGCAGAATCAACCCATTGGCAGGCCCGGCGATAAAAAGCAGCCCCATCGTCGACTTCCAACCCGCCACGTAGTTGGCTTACAGCAAGCCAGGTAGGCCAGAACACCTGATCAATATCCTTATTCATTTATTTCAATCCCTTAATACGGCGAATAACTCGAGTTGGATCTCTCCCAGCGTTCCCGGCACATAGAAGGCGCAATTACCAGCGTCCAGCATGGCCTGAGCTGCTGGATGATTAACCTCAAGAGCAAAGTATTGATTTTCCAGTCGTAACGGGATGGCTGCGGGTACATGCGTCAGCGGTTTTAACGGAATTCCGCTGAGTGCTACATTGACTACATCAGACACGTCTGCCCTGCTCCCCGCTTTACAGAGCTGTGGAAATTGCGTCAGTAGGACATGCGCAGGGAGATCTGAACGAACGGACAGGTAAAAATCAGCGCCTTCACGCAGTCGAACATCCGACAGTGCACCATTCCAGAACTGTCTCTCCTGCGTCAGCTCAATAGCGACAACACGAGATGGCAGGCTGGCTTCCAGCAGTTCCACCAGCAATGCAAACAGTGGAGGGAATACTTGCTGCGGATTTGCGTGCTGGTATGGCGGCACAACGCTGACATCATTTTCTAATGAAAAGGTCAGCAGGCTGCCCGCTAACCGCGCCAGTTCACGCCACAAAAGTTCGGGGTGACGGCCTGGGTTTTGCAGCATTTCTCTCAGTACAGGCTCCGAGCTATTAAGCGCATTCAGCAGCCAAAACAACGAAACATCTGCTACCGCAAAATCCGCCATTCGTTCGTTACTTTCACGACGCAAGGCCATCAGACGGCGACAACGGGCCTGGATGCGATGCACCAAATCACTGAGAGAATTGATTAATAAGGGGCTGGCTGAGAGTGAAAGCGATGGCGGTAAAAAATCGCGTCCCAGCTCCCATTGCCCCTGAGCATTACGAGTCAGGCAAGCTACCGGACAGGTCAGATAAGCGCTGTTATCATCGTGGGCATACCGGAGGGTGATAGCATGCCGCAGCACTGCCATATCAGTCCGTTCCTGACCAGAGAGATCCTGCACTGGCAGCCATTCCTGCTGCCAGCGACACGGACGGCTAACGCCGTTGCCTGACGAAAGATTGCCGCCATTAGCCGAAAGCAGCGGCAACGCCAGGACGATATCAACGCTGCTGTAACCAGTAAGATGCGATAAATCACACGCCGGAGGCAGGTTATCTGAAATACCTGTATCCACTAACGTACCGTCAGGAAAACGCACAACCAGATTAACGGGATTCAAACGGGAAACCGTTAGCGCACTTTCATCAAACTCCGCGCTAATGACGCCCCACGGTGATGAAAGTGACATATGAGCCACGACGTCGGCTACATAGGCATCCCAACGTGTCTGTTGCTGAAACTGCTGGGGAGCCAGAAAGGCCCCCTCGCTCCATAACGGGCGATAGATCTTCATCGCACCTCCTGTGCATTGTGTCGTTAAGATTTCGACTTAGGCATTTGTGAAACTAACGACAAACTGACGTCCATACCTTCAACCTGGAAATGCGGAATGGCATACAGCCGCACGCGGAAGAAGCCTGGGTTATCCTCAATATCCTCCACCACAACACGCCCGTCACGAAGCGGGTGTGAAGCCTGCAAGTCATCGCCAGGATCGGTCATTTCGGTTACCAGACTGCGCAGCCAGTTGTTCAGTTCAAGCTCAAGCAGACGGCGATCTTTGGTCGTACCTATATTTTCTCGCTGCAGGATTTTCAGGTAGTGAGCGATACGGGAAAGCAGGAAGATATACGGTAGACGTGAGTTAATCCGGCTGTTAGCCGTCGCTTCCGCTGTATCAAACAGCGCAGGTTTTTGAGCCGAGTTAGCAGAAAAGAAGCAGGCGTAATCACGATTCTTATAATAAGAAAGCGGAATAAAGCCGAGGTTGGCGAATTCAAACTCCCGGGTTTCCGGAATCATCACCTCAGACGGGATCTTCACCTGATTGCCTGTCCCCAGATCGTACAGATGGATAGGCAAGTCTTTAACCGCACCACCCGCCTGTGGTCCACGGATCTGGACGCACCAGCCATTCTTGATAAAACTTTTCACCATGTTCACAGCGAAAGAGAAAGAGGCGCTGGTCCACAGATATTTTTCATGATCCGGGCCCTTAACTTCTTCAACATAGTTAAAACTACGTACCGGCACGGTATCAGGACCATACGGCAGGCGACCCAGAACACGCGGCATAGTTAATCCGATATAGCGTGAATCGTCGCTATCACGGAATGCTTTCCACTTGATGTATTCAGCTCGTTCGAAATAATCATTGATATCTTTTATGGCTGCGACTTCTTCCATATTTTCCTTCAGGAAGAATTTCGGCCCAACGGAACCAATGAACGGCATATGACAGGCAGCCGACACACCCGAAATATTGCGCAGCAGTGCAATATCCTGTGGGCTGTTATCAAATTCGTATGCTGAAATCATTGCCGCAATGGGTTCGCCGCCTGGCTGATCATATTCTTCAATATAAACATGGCGATATAACCCACTTTGGATAAGTTCCGGCGCGTCGTCAAAATCATCACGCAGCGCGTCCTTGCTGATATCCATCATTTCTACACGGACATTTTGGCGAAAATCGATACCGGTGATCATCGAGTGCACACCACGCCAGAGCGATTCTTGTTTTTGAAATTCAGCATGGTGCATAACTTCATTAACCTGGTCGCTAATCTGCTTGTCCAGACGAGCAATCTGCTCATCCAGCAGCGTTTTATCCAGGCGCTCTACTGGCTGCGCAGCATCCGCCAGGCAAGAGACCAGAACCTGAATAGCGGCGGTCACGCGTTCAGCCGGAGCGGCATCAGAAAGCGCTTCATCGCTCTGCCATGCATCTACATTTTTTAATGTCGAAACCGGGGAAAGATTAATTTTGTCAAAGAGGGATTGATAAACGCTGCGTTCACTGGTCGTGGTGGTCGCGACTGAAGAGGTATGTTCCTGAACAGACATCAACATATTCCTTTTATGATCCTTTACTATTCCTGCCAATTAAGCGGAGGAAACCCTGTATAACGTTAAATCTCTTCTGGCATCATGGTTGCCAGTTCATCACGCAGTTCCTGACTCAGGGCTGGATTTTTGAGGATGATTTCCAGCTCGCGACGAAAAGCAGCGTTATCGAGTAAGTTAGATTTCAGGTCGCGCAGTAAGTTACGCATAGCCAACAGAACGCGTAATTGTGGGATATTTCGTGCGACCTGTTCAGGTTCAAAATCGCGGATATTTTTAAAGGTAAGGTTAATATCGTCAGTTCTGTCTTCACCAGCTAACGTATTTTTAACACTCATATTTACTACTGGTGCGAACTTAGCTAACACATCATTGAAATTATTTTTATTAATATCAACCTTTTCGCGCTCGAATAATGGTCGTTGTTCTCTACCATTACTGAAATCACCTACAGCCAAAAGTTTTAACGGCAATTCAACCTTTTTCTGAACGCCTCCGGTATGTAAATCTAACTTAATATTAACACGTGCCGTCGGCACT
>NZ_SZWS01000030.1:56320-81863 GCF_005281245.1 Citrobacter sp. wls826 | reverse complement strand
CCGGCGGTTCCTGCCGATATTTTACATTTCCTAACGGAGCATTTTCCAATCGCTCAACGTGTTTCTTACATCGTCATTTCTGCGGGCAGTCAACAACAACTGTTAATGACAATTAACGATTATAATTAGTATGCTAACGTAATCCGACATATTACCTGAGATAAAATATGATCAATATCACTAATACACCAAATAATACATTAGTATTATTCATCTAAAAACAAAATCAAGAAAGTATATTATCTAATACAAACGGAGGAAATTAATTAACGTTAAAAACATTCATAAAAAGAATGTTTTTGAGCTATAAAATATTAATTAAAGTAATAATTACCATTATATCTATATTCCATGTAACTTATTTAAATATATAATCAGCGTCAATTTAACTACAAACAGAAAAAAGCCGGAGATATACTCCGGCTTTTCGCATTTCAATCAAGAACACGCAAAAATATTACTCTTCCTTCACCACAATCAGCGGCTCGATATCGCTCTCTTTTTTAATCACCAGCGACTCATCGCCGCGCAGGCAGGTCCCCCCATAGTTACCGCCTACGGTGAAGGTACAAACCTGAATATATTTACCGGCAATTTTTGGCAGACACCAAAGCTGCTGATAAATGTTCTTCTGCTCGGCAAACTTTCCGCTGGTTTTATCCAGTAACTCTTCCTGATGGCTCACCAGATCGATGTTGCTGCCACAACGTCCTGCAATAGGTTTCACTGCATAACCGGTTTGCGCCAGCTCTTCATTAACAGTGAAATCAGTATCAAGCAGATAGCGGTGGTGTGGGAACAGTTGCCACAGGATCGGCAGAATCGCTTTATTACCAGGGATCACCGTCCACAGAGGTTCAAAGACCAGCACTTCCGGGCGCAACAACACGTCGATTAAACGCACTTCCTGATTCGTATGCCCGGTACGAATTGGTACCGCAGCGTACTCCGTTTCACTGACCTCTCGCACCTGCTCAATTGCGGTTTCCCACGCCCAGGTTTTCCAGACGCAGTTCACCAGACGACCGTCCCCGTCAATCAGCTGACCAGCGTCATCCCAACGTAGCTCATCGAGGCCACGCAGAATTTTACTGTCAAACCCGGCCTGACGTAGCGCCTGCTGCATAAACTGAGCGTGGTAGTTTTCCTCTATATCTTTATCCTGCATGATGTGGACAAAAGGACGCGCGCGGCTGTGCTTCCAGGCCCCCGCCAGTTCGTTGATCAATCCTTCAGCTGGGTTGTGTCCCTGTCCTGTATAGCCCTGCTCGGCCCATCTTTCGAGGATCAAACCAGCTTCGGTATGGCACGATGCGGAATCGGCGTTGTACTCATACACCTTCAGTCCGCGTTCATCCATACAGAAATCCATACGTCCCGTAATCATATGATGCCGACGACGCTGCCAGGAAAGGCGCAGACGCGGCCAGAGGATTTTCGGGATATCGAACAGCGCCAACAGGTTGTCATCTTTCAGCACTTTGTCGGTCGCGTGCAGATACATCAGGTGCAGCTCGTTGGTGGCTTTGATCAGCTCCTGCTCTGCACTCTCGGTAATGGTGAAGTACTGATGCGGATCCTGATTAATCACGTGGCCGTTCGCCAGCACGTAGGCTTTCTGCAGCGGATCCTGTTCATCAAGCCATTTACCGTCAAACTGCCCGTTATCTTCCAGTCGCGCGCCGCCAATTTTCAGCGAGTCATTGGCGATCTCCGGCTGCGGCAGGCTGTCACGGGTATCATCGGTCTGGATCATCCAGCCAAGGATGGTGGTGTCGTCAAAGGTATCACGCAGGGTGTAACAACCGTTTTCAACCACCATCTCCAGTTCGCGGGTCCACTGCTGTCCGGGAGGTAACGGCGTATGGAGCACGTTCTGTTCGGCAATACGGATTTTGTTTTCCAGCAACTGGGTAACGACCGCCACATGGCCGGTATCGTTAAACTCACCGCCTTTTTGCCAGATAAGCAGAGCACCGGCTACCGGCGCGCGGGGTGAACCATTCGGAAATGCCTGTAACGGCAGGATATTGTCATTCACTACTTCGCGTAGAAAGCGTAAGGAAAAGATCTCCCAGGCCATGCCTACATCGGTGAAGACCACGCCATAATTAAGGAAGAGAAAGCGGCGTGCGAACTCTACGCACTGCCATTTGTGGCCCATGTATTCGTCGTCGATATAGCTGCGAAATGCCGCATCATCGTCGTAGTCCCGTGGGTCGAGGGAGCTGTAATCTGAAGAGTAGATTGCTACGCCGCCTGGGGCGTAGCCCAATAATGTCCCGAATGGGGCATCCTGACTGGTCGTTCCTTTGCTCATGCACCTTACCTCAAAACAATACAGCCTGAGCAGGTTGGCGTGAATTTTTCGCTCTGATTGCCTGCTCTGCGACACTAACCGGACAGAGGTCAACATCATCATACACCTCAACGCAGCGGCTGGCGCTCAGAGGCGAAAAATTCACAGCAGGAACTACGCTTTTGTCACGGTGACCGGTACGCTTTTATACGCCGGAGTCAAACTTTGTGTGTCCACCGCATCCAGCGAAAGCAGGACATTCGCTTCTGGCAGATAAGCGCCTATTGAGCCCACCGCCATGTTGTAAATCACCACCGTCAAGCCGCACATAATGCGATCCGCACAGGGCTGGCCGCGGTCGTCCAGCGCCTGAACGTTGACCACATCTCCCTGGCTCAGACCGCGAGTCGCCGCTTCTTCAGCGCTTAAAAACACCACATCCCGACGACCGGTAATGCCACGGTAGCGATCGTTCATACCATAAATAGTGGTGTTGTATTGATCGTGGCTGCGCAGCGTCGCCAGAACCAGTGCATCGGCAGGCTGATTTTCTCGCTCTACCGCCCGCTGATGGCTGACGATAAAGTTGGCTTTACCATTCGCCGTTCGCCATTCACGGCGCGAAGCGGGCGTATCCATACGAAATCCGCCCGGCTCGGCAATACGGGCATTGTAATTGTGGAACGCCGGGATCACGGCTTCAATGGCGTCACGGATCAGCGCGTAGTCCCCGGTTAACGCCTCCCAGTTGATCGGCGAAAGCGGCAGAGTGGCGTGTGCCATGCCCGCCACAATCGCGGGTTCCGATTTTAACCAGCGGGAAGCTGGCTTCAGCGCGCCGCAGGAAGCATGGACCATCGACATCGAGTCTTCGACGGTCACCGACTGGCTCCCCGTCGCCTGAATGTCGCGCTCCGTTCGACCTAATGCAGGCAGCAGGTAATTATGCTTTGCCAGCAGCAAATGCGATCTGTTCAGCTTGGTCGCAACATGGACCTGCAGATCCAAATTTTTCATCGCCGCAAAGGTACGCTGCGGCTGCGGCATCGCCACCGCCAGATTGCCACCCATGCAAATGAGCGCTTTTGCCTCTCCCCGTTCGATGGCCCGAATACTCTCCACGCTGGAGCGGCCATGTGTACGCGGCACACGGATAGAAAAATGCGTCTCAAGGCGTTGCAGGAAGTCTTCGGATGCCGCTTCGTTGATCCCCACGGAACGGTCGCCCTGCACGTTAGAATGACCGCGCAACGGGCAGATCCCCGCCCCAGGCTTACCCATATTGCCTTTCAGCAGCAGCAGGTTTACCAGTTGCTGGACGTTCTCAGTACCGTTTTTATGCTGGGTGATGCCCAGACCATAACAAATAATAGTGGCACGAGATTTACTGTAGCTGTGTGCCAGGTCCTCCATCTGACTGCGGGTCAGGCCCGAGTCCTGTTCCAGCTCCGCCCAGTTATGCTGACGTAAGTCATCATACAGCGCTGCATATCCAGCGGTATGCTCATCGATAAACGCGTGATCGAGTGTCGGTTGCTGATCCAGTAAGATCCGCGCTTCATCCATTTCGATCAGCGCCTTCATGATGCCTTTCAGCAGCGAGGCGTCACCGCCCATTTTTACCTGGTAGTAGTCGTTGCTCAACTGCGTCGACTGACCGGTGAACATCTCTTTCGGGCTTTGCGGGAAACTAAAGCGCTCAAGCCCCCTTTCGTTCAGCGGATTGATAGAGATTATTTTAGCCCCGCGTTTGGCAACGTCGCGTAAGGTGGTCAGCATACGTGGATGATTAGTGCCAGGGTTATGCCCGATACAAATCACCAGATCGCAATGGTCAAAATCGTCAAGTTCAACGGTCCCTTTTCCAAGGCCAATGGCCGGCGTTAGCCCTGCGCTGGTCGGTCCGTGGCACATGTTTGAGCAATCAGGAAAGTTGCTGCTGCCATATTCTCGGGCAAATAGCTGATACAGGAACGCCGCTTCATTTGACGTTCTGCCGGAGGTGTAAAACTCAACCTGCTGGGGTGAATCATAGCTGCGCAGACGCTCGCCGATCTCCTGGAAGGCGATATCCCAATCCACCGCCTGCCAGGTATCTGATGCTGCATCGTATTTCATCGGATGCGTCAAACGACCGATATTTTCCAGCTCATAATCGCTGTAGTGCCAGAGTGTGGAAACCGGGTGACGGCTGAAAAATTCCGGTGACGCTTTTTTACTGGTTGTCTCCCAGGAGACCGCCTTAACGCCATTTTCGCACAGCTCCATTGGCGCACGGTGCCCTGGGTCCGGCCACGCACAGCCCGGACAGTCGAACCCTTTCACCTGGTTCATTTTGAACATCGCGATAATGTCGCGGGCGACAGCCTTTTGCGAAAACACCGAAGCAGTGACGGCTTTTACCGCGCCCCACCCACCCGCCGGGCCCTGATAACCGCTTACTCCTGGAACACCATTTTTCATTATTACTGCTTATTCACCGCCAATTTTTAATGGTGAATACGGTAGCAATTTCCGTCCAACATTGATTTCCTCTTCATGGAGTACGGAGCGAGTACAATGAACGGGTTAGATTTATCTTCCCCTTTCAGCACAAAGCGACATAAAGTTCCAATCTGTTAAATTGAGTTCTACCTAACTGCTACACTGCATCAACACAACCACTCAGAAGGCAGGTCAATATGTCAGACAATACCTATCAGCCCGCGAAAGTCTGGACGTGGGAAAAATCGAACGGAGGCGCATTCGCCAATATCAACCGCCCGGTTTCCGGAGCCACCCACGAGAAAACGCTGCCGGTTGGCAAACATCCGCTGCAGCTCTATTCGCTGGGTACGCCAAACGGGCAGAAAGTGACGATCATGCTGGAGGAGTTGCTGGCGCAGGGGGTGAAGGGCGCGGAATACGATGCCTGGATTATCCGCATTGGCGATGGCGATCAGTTTTCCAGCGGCTTTGTTGAGGTGAATCCGAACTCGAAGATCCCAGCGCTACGCGATCACTCGCAAAACCCACCGGTTCGCGTATTCGAATCTGGCGCAATCCTGCTCTATCTGGCGGAAAAATATGGTTATTTCCTGCCGCAGGATTTGGCAAAACGCACCGAAACGCTGAACTGGTTGTTCTGGTTACAAGGCGCAGCACCGTTCCTCGGCGGAGGCTTTGGCCACTTCTATAACTATGCTCCGGTTAAAATTGAGTACGCTATCAATCGCTTCACCATGGAAGCCAAACGCTTACTCGACGTGCTGGATAAACAATTGGCGCAACATCAGTTTGTGGCCGGAGATGAATACACCATTGCCGATATGGCGGTCTGGCCATGGTTTGGCAATGTGGTTCTGGGCAACGTCTACGACGCAGCAGAGTTCCTTGACGCAGGAAGCTACAAGCACGTACAACGCTGGGCAAAAGAGATTGCAGCGCGTCCGGCGGTTAAGCGTGGTCGTATTGTAAACCGCACTAACGGACCGCTGAACGAGCAGCTTCATGAACGCCATGACGCCAGCGACTTCGATACCCAAACCGAAGATAAGCGCCAGAACTAAAATAAATTGCCGGATGGCAACCGCTATCCGGCAATTTCATTCAGGATTTGTCACGCGCTGGTGACGTCGTACTCCATGCGGCGAAGTGCGTCTAACGTGGCTTTAGCTTCATCTTCATCAATGATGCTCATGGCGAACCCTACGTGCACCAGCACCCATTGCCCGACCAGCTCAGCTGTATCACCTTCACAAATCAGGGCAATATTGACATCACGTTTGATGCCGCACACTTCAACCTGCGCAAGCTGGTGAATATCTTCACCAACGGCCAGAACCTGACCAGGGACTCCAATACACATATCTGACTCCGCCCCATAGCAACCTATGGGTTATTCGACTTCAATACTTTTCACTTTCAGTGAATCGCCAGCATCAACCCGCAGACGATCGCCCTGACATTGTGGACACTGCGCATCATGCTGGGTGATTTCCACAACCTGACTGCAATCCCAGCACCATGCCTGGGCTGGCTTGTAATCAATATGCAGCTCACAACCCTGAGCCAGCGTCCCCTGACAGACGATGTCGAAACTGAAACGAACGGCGCTCTCTTCAACGCAGGAGAGCGCCCCGATTTCCAGCCAAACACCGGTTACACGTTTAACACCGTGCTGCTCTGCCTGCTGTTGAACAATCTCAACCGCGCTCTGACAAAGGGACAGCTCATGCATTTTCGCAGTTCCGACGACCCAGCAGCAACGCGCGGCGATTAAGCTGCGGCGCATTCGGATCGCTAACCGGCAGCGATAACAGCATTCGCGCGCAATCGTCAGTCAGACGCATGCCTTCTTGCGCCGACATACTGTGCGAAAGCGGCGACATCAGTGAGCAGGAAAGGTATTGCGATACGCCCTCCAGTTCACCAACGGTAAAGGTCATCTCGCCATACGGCAGACGCAGTCCGATTTTTTCGCTGACTTTACGCACCGGCCAGATCTGGTCCGGTCCGGGGAAAATCAGTGCGCTGAGCATCCAGGGCGTGATAACACACCCCGTCCACTGTCCTTCAAACAGCGTAAATTCAGAGATATATACCGGCATGTTCGGATGCAGGAAAGAGAGATCGTGCATTGAACGCCGGGCAACCTCTTCAAACGCTGCCTGAATTTGCATCTTCGGGGCCGTCTGAAAACCGACAAACTCCTCAGACATGAGCCGCCTCCCGCGGGATCGCTTCAACACCTGATTCGCGAAGCGCGGCAAGAACCTGCTCAAGCGCAGGTTCAATCATCGCTTCAACCGTTGGCGTTAGTCCGATATGCGGCTCCAGCGATTCCGGAATAACACCGACTAACGTCAGCTTTTTCGGAAACTCGCCGGTGAAACGCAGGGCCGACAATACGTCGGCCAGACCAAGCTGGTGCGGTGAGATTTTGTTGGTAAACAGCGCCGGGATCTCTTCATCCCGCAGGACCATCATCGTTCCTGGCGTGTTTTTCTTCGACACAATGGCGTCAGCAATGATCAGATGATCTCTGTTCGCCATATCACCGAGAAGCTCCATCCCAGCCGTACCACCATCCAGAACATCAACAAAGTCTGGCAGGACGTACCGTTGTTCTAATGCTTCAACGATACGTACCCCGATGGCTTCGTCGGTCAGCAAAATATTGCCGACCCCTAAGACTAATATCCGCATTACAGAACCTTAACTGAGACCACTTCGTTCCCATCAACGTCCACCACATGCACCGCACATGACATACAAGGGTCGAAGGAGTGAATGGTACGAACCACTTCCAGCGGTTTGTTTGGATCGGCAATCGGCGTACCTACCAGCGAGCGCTCATACGGTCCCACTTCATCATTAAAGTTACGTGGGCCAGAGTTCCAGGTTGACGGTACAACCGCCTGGTAGTTGCTGATAATGCCATCTTTGATCACCATCCAGTGAGACAGCATACCGCGCGGCGCTTCGAGGAAACCGACACCTTTAAATTCACCCGTTGCCGGGATATCCGGTTTCACGAAGGTGGTGTGGTCACCTTTGCCGATGTTCACAATCAGCGCATTGTACTGATCCTGCAGAACGTTCTGCAGTTCACAGCAGTGAACGGTACGGCCAATAATACGGCCCAACGTAGAGTGCAGCTGTGACACTTCGATAGTTTTACCGGTCAGCTTGGTGTAAATCGCGATGATTTCATTCAGCTTGGCATGGGTAGACTCGCGTTTGGCCGCCAGTTTACACAGCATGTTAGCCAACGGACCCACTTCAACCGTTTTACCGTAGAAGGTCGGTGCTTTAACCCAGGAGTACTTGCCGTCATCTGACCAACCAGTGTAATCAGGAACCGTTGTGCCTTCCCACGGAGCCTGCGGCGCTTCGTCTTTGTACCACGCATGTTTCGCACTCTCCTGAATCCCTTTGATCAGGTACTCATCGGAGTGAGAGGTGATCGGACGATAGGTCGACAGATCTTCATTGGTGATGTAACCACCCGGGAACAGGAAGCTGCCGTTTTTACCGTCAGTCGGGAATTCCGGTGCGCTCAGATAGTTAACCGCACCTTGACCACGTTCCAGCCACTCAGGATAGAACGCAGCAATAACTGCGGTATCAACCTTGTAAACCTGCTCAACGAAGTCGCTCAGCTTATCGATAAAGGACTTGATATACATCAGGCGCTCAAGGTTCAGCACGCCAAGGCCGTCGAGGTTAATTGGGTTAGCAACCCCGCCTACCGCCAGGTTCTGAATGTGCGGCGTTTTACCGCCCAACAGCGCCACAACACGGTTAGCATCACGCTGGCATTCCAGCGCCTGCAGGTAGTGAGCGACCGCAATCAGGTTCACTTCTGGCGGCAGCTGCATCGCCGGGTGACCCCAGCAACCGTTGGCAAAAATGCCTAACTGACCGCTGGCAACAAGGTCTTTGATCTTGTTCTGAACCTTAGTGAACTCTTCTGCGCTGTTCAGGTGCCAGGAGGACACGCCGTTCAGCATGGCAGACGCTTTCGCTGGATCTGCTTTCAGTGCAGAGGTGATATCCACCCAGTCCAGCGCAGAGAGCTGATAGAAGTGAACAATGTGGTCATGCGTGGTGTGCGCGGCCAGAATGATGTTACGGATATACTGTGCGTTCACCGGAACATCAATATTCAGCGCGCTTTCTGCTGCACGAACGGAAGAGATAGCGTGAGTGGTAGTACAAACGCCACAGATACGCTGCACAATCATCCAGGCATCGCGTGGATCGCGGTTTTTCACGATCTCTTCCATGCCGCGCCACATGGTACCGGAAGCCCATGCTTTAGATACCACGCCATTTTCGATTTCGCAGTCGATGCGTAAATGACCCTCAATACGGGTTACCGGATCAATAGTAATTCTCTGGCTCATGCTTTGCTCGCCTCATGACGATTTTGATCGTTTTGTTTTAAAGGAGGAAGTATCGGCAGTAGACGAATGAGTACGATGTATGCACAAATCTCAATAGCCACAAAACCAATAGAAATCAACAGTTCTTCCCAGGTCGGGAAGTAGTGGTAGCCACCACCAGGATTGAACGCCACCAGCGAATAGGACAGACGCCATGTCGCACAACCCAGCAATGCGCTCAGCGCAGACAGATACAGCATGCGCGAGTCGTTACGCAGCTTAGTGACGCGCAGCACCACCAGCGGGAAGACCATCAGCACGACTTCAATCCAGAACATCAGGGAGTAAAGATCGCCTGAGAACGCATAGGACAGCTTGTCGCGATAGATCAGTTCGCCAAAGCGCAGAACCACGAAAATCGCCAACAGCACGCTGATGGTATTCGTCAGCTTGATGAACAAACTTTTCTCGTCCGGACCATTACCTTTCAGCCCGGCTTGTACCAACGAGCCTTCGAAGATGACGATCGAGAAGCCCATAATAAAAGCGGTTAATACGGAGAAAAGCGGCAACATTTCATAAGCTTGCCATAGCGGATGCACCTTATAGCCCGCAGAAATCATCAATGAACCCATTGAAGACTGGTGCATAGTTGGCAGCAGTGCGCCAAGGGCAATAATAAAGAACATCACTTTATTCAAACGTTTGAGAGAGACTTTCCACCCCAGACGTTCAAACAGAGCCGGAGCAAATTCCAGCGCCATGATGCCGATATAGATGGTCATACAGACCGCCGTTTCGAACAGTACCGAGTTCACGTTGAAGTGGCCCGGAATGTAGAAATACGGCAGGTTCCAGTAACGACCGACGTCAATGGTGATCGACAGACCACCCAGCGAGTAGCCAAACAGACTCGCCAGCAGCGCCGGACGTACCAGTGGATGGTATTGTCCTCTGTTGAAAACATACACCGCCCACGCCAAAGCCCAGCCACCGCACGCGAAGCCGGTACCAATCAGCAGGTCAAACGCGATCCATACACCCCATGGGAAACCACCGTTCAGATCGGAGACTGAGCCCAATCCGAAGACCAGACGTTTCACGATCAGGAGCATACACAGGACGATAAGCGGCCCAAAAATAATGACCGGTTTGCTGATTATTTTTCCGCCCAGCGGTTTAGGATCATGACTCATGATCGTCTCCTCCATCGTGATGGTCGTTTTTCGTGTTACGACGAACCAGCACGGTTAAGCCCGCCAGCGCAGCCAGGGGTAATATCATGCCCTTGTACAAGGAATGTTGAACATGTTCGGAACGCGCACCGGTTGAAAGATCATCCAGTTTTGGCAGATCCAAATCCTCGTAAGGAACGCCCGTCAGTACCATAACCTGTGTACCACCACCCTCTTTCTCGCCGTACAGATGGGGGTAATACTTCGGTACCGTATGCAGATAGGTATCGCCTGCTTTCACCGTCTGACGCGGATAGTGGTATTCGCTGCCAGGCTTCAGCGCGAGACGTTTTTTCGCCTCAGCCATCAGCTCTTCACGCGTACCAAAAATCACCGCACCGGCAGGGCACACTTCAACACAACCCGGTAAACCGCCTTTATCCAGACGCTCAACACCTTTCTGGTTACACAGTTCACATTTGTGAAGCGCACCAAACGGGTTGTTGTAGTCATACTTAGGCACATTGTACGGGCAGGCGACCATGCAGTAACGACAGCCCGTGCAGACATCTTTGTCATAGTGGACAATGCCAGTTTTCGGATCTTTCTTCAGCGCGGAGACCGGGCAAACGGAGACGCAGTTCGGATCGACACAGTGCATGCACTGCTTCTTAATGTATGCGTAGCCGTTTTCTTCCTGGTCTTTGTTAACGCCTGTTCCGCTACGCCACACCTGGATGATGTTATTGGTATACGGTGACAGTTTGTCGTTGTTCGACCAGGTCTGCTCGCCTTCCGGGTTACGCGCCGGGAAGTTGATATCCTGACACTTGGTGACACAGGCCTGGCAGCCTACGCACAGCGTCGAGTCATAGAGCATCCCAAGAGAACCAGGGATCGGCGGACGGTTTTCTGCAGCCGCATGGCTGATGGACGGCGCAGCGCCCAACAGCAATGCCCCGCTGGAGGCTGCTTTAATAAAGTTACGTCTGTTCACGGTTATTCTCCCCGTGAGTCAGCGTTATCTTTCTTCTGCTGACGCCCCAGTTCACGAACCGCCATCACGCTGACACCGGCAACCAGTCCTACTACGCCACCAAGCAGCCCAATCGCCCCGGCAGAAATATTGCCGCCTTCTTTCATATTGACGTCAGGTTTCTCGGAACGCGGTGTTTGGTTTTCCACATGAGCAAGCTGGTGAATACCTTTATGGAAACCGACACCTTCTTCGTTACAGCCGTAGCAAGGGTGACCGATAGCCACCGGCCACACGCCGCCAACATCGCAGAATTGCAGCGTTGAGCAGTTGCCGTAGGTTTCTGGTCCTTTACAGCCCAGATGGTAGAGGCACCAGCCTTCACGGTGACCTTCATCGCCAAACTCTTTAGCAAAACGACCTGCATCGAAGTGCGGGCGACGTTCGCAGTGTTCGTGAATCAAACGACCATAGGCAAATGTCGGACGGTTTTTGGTATCCAGCTTCGGCGGCTTACCGTAAGTGATGATATGCGCGACCGTTGCAAGGAAGTTGTGCGGGTTCGGAGGACAGCCGGGGATGTTGATGATGGTTTTGCCTGGCAGAACTTCCTGCAAGCCGACGGCACCCGTTGGGTTAACGCCAGCAGCAGCAACACCACCCCACGCGGCACAAGAGCCGATGGCAATGATAGCGGCAGCGCCTTCTGCGGCCCGGCGGATGTGATCTACGATCGGCTCACCGGCAACCATGCAGTAAATACCATTGTCTTTCAGTGGGATAGAACCATCTACAACCAAAACATATTGCCCTTTGTACTTCTCCAGAGCGTTATGTTTATTCTCTTCGACCTGGTGGCCGAAGGCGGCAGAGAGTACCTCATGGTATTCCAGAGAGATTGTCTCCAGAACGAGGTTTTCCACTGTAGGGTGTGTCGCGCGAAGTAGCGATTCAGTACAACCCGTACACTCCTGCGCACCAATCCAGATAACCGGTGGACGCTGAGGACGAGAAACTGATTCGGCCATTTCTGCGGCGGCTTTGCTACTGAGCCCCATGGTAGCGGCCAGTGCTGCACAAAGCTTCATGAAATCACGGCGATTGATGCCGTTCGAATTGATGAGAGAGTTATCTCCAGTCATTTTATAGTTATTCCGTTGCGAAGACCTGGCTTTTATTTTGCACCTTTCGCATGTTGCATATTGCGATCGGCGCGCCATTTACCACACTTTTTATATGGTTATGTGCATTATAATACTTCGGCGGAGCAACAAAACGAAGGCGTAGGTCAATAGTGTAATTAATTAAAGCAAGATAATACCCCTTTCGGATCAAGCTTCGAGACGATAGCCAGCCATGAAAAAACGAATTGTTGTACTGGACTGGTTCTCTTTAAAGAAATCCATAACCATCTCTTTATCCAGCCCATAGCGACGCGTGAGGATCCCCGCTTCCCACGCGCTGAGCTGTCGATCGCCCGTTTTTTCAAACATTCGATGAGAAAATCCCAGCACAAAACCGCGTTTATAATCAGCACAAAAATTGGCCGCCGTGCGTGCGCTATCCGCACTTGACGCGTTTAATCCGGCCATCAAGCCTTTTCCAAAATGGTTGTCCATGCATAACCTCCAATCGCTATATAATAAATTATATAGCGATTTTTTAAGCAAAGACCAGAGGTATCACGTACTTTTTTATGCCCGCTTAAAAGGACACCCATTCATCCTTTTTAGCGGCCGCAGACGTTTTGCTGTCTGCTGAAGGGGAAGCGGTGCTGGCGGCGGCGTACTGCACATCGTTTGCTGAAAGGCGGAACTGTTGTACCGAGCGTTGCAGCTCTTCCGTTTGCCGTTCAAGCGCCACAGCTGCGGCGGAAACTTGCTCTACCAGCGCGGCGTTCTGTTGCGTTACGCTGTCCATCTGCGTGATCGCCACGCTCACCTGCGAAATGCCCTTATTCTGTTCTTCTGAGGCAGAAGCAATTTGCTTCATGATAACGGTCACTTCGGTGGCTCCGCGCAGAATCGCCTCCATGGTTAATCCCGTCTCTTTAACCAGTCGAGCGCCCTGATCGACGCGACGCGACGATTCGCCAATCAGCGTCTCAATCTCTTTCGCCGCCCCGGCGCTACGGCTGGCAAGGTTACGCACCTCACCGGCAACAACGGCAAAACCACGCCCCTGCTCACCTGCTCTGGCAGCTTCAACTGCCGCGTTCAGCGCCAGAATATTGGTCTGGAAGGCAATACTATTAATAACAGACGTAATTTCCGCGATCTGTTTAGAGCTGGCGGCAATGCCGTCCATCGTCTCAACCACTTCTGAAACCAGGCTGCTCCCTTTACCTGCCGTCTCTGTCGCCGTATCGGCAAGCTGGCTGGCTTCACGCGCATTTTCGGCGTTCAGTTTTACCGTTGCGGTCAGTTGCTCCATGCTGGCAGCGGTCTCTTCCAGCGCCGCAGCCTGCTCCTCAGTACGCGATGAGAGATCGTTATTGCCGGTGGAAATTTCCGTAGCCCCTCGCCAGATGTTGTCACTACCTGAGCGAATTGTACTGACGGCTTCGCGCAGGCTGTCCTGCATCGCGCACAATAACGGCACCAGTTGGCCCACGCAGTTACGGCCAAAATCTTCGATTGGATGGCTGAGATCGCCCTGAGCAATCTGCTGGAACTGCTGGCGGATACGTCCCAGGGGTTTCACCATCATGGCGACGAGGTAACGATCTGTGAAGAACAGGAGAGCAATACCGAGGACCACGGCGGTAATAATTAGCGTCCGGATGATAGACGTTTTGCCATCGACCATGACACGCGTGGTATCAAGCCGCTCACCTGCCGTGGCGTTAAAACGTTCGGCACTGGCGCCAAATTCACGGCTCAGCGCTGGCGTAACGGTGCTGGCATGCTCCGCAAAGGCCGTAAGCGTGCCCTGCTGCGCCAGTTGCATTTGCGGAATCACCCCGTTATCCAACAGCGCCTGCCACTTCGTCAGTACCGCCGCGGCAACGTCCGGATCCATAGGCCCCGGAGACAACGTTTTCATCTCCTGGAGTTTTTTGCTCATATTCTCCAGGGACTGCTGCGCTGGTGCAAAATCAGGCGTTCCGCCACTCATTTTGACATCCATGGCGCGACTTAAGCGCGTTACGAAGCGAAAATACTGATCGTTCCCCTGACTGAGCACCGTCATCTGATGGACAAGATGACGGTCAATATCATTGCCTTCAGATATTTTTGATAAAGAATGAAGACTGAATAAACCCACGCCCGACCAGAGCAGGCAAAAAAGTCCCAGTATTGCCAACATGACAATACGAATAGTGAAGTTTTTCAGCAAACGCATAATAATTTCCTTGCCGTTGATGAGGAATTCGCCATCAGGCGATACTTATCCTTGTTATCGGCAGGCAACAGAGAAGATATAATGCATTCTTTATTTTTTTACTTTCTTAAGTACATCCAATATTATTTACACTATATCAACATGAATGCTAATGAAATTAGCTAGCATTATTATTCAGATAATTAACCTGAAGCATTAAATAATCCCTTGTTTTCTATCGTAAATATTTGTTAAACCATGCAAGAGTACGCTCCCAGGCCAAATCAGCGGCAGCATTATCATAACGCGGTGTCGAGTCATTATGAAAACCATGATTAACGCCGGGATAGATATATGCCTCATAGACTTTCTTATTGGCTTTGAGCGCCGCTTCATAGGCGGGCCATCCCTCATTAATTCGGGTATCTAATTGCGCATAGTGCAGTAATAAAGGCGCTTTTATTTTAGGGACATCTGATGCAGGAACCTGACGCCCATAAAAAGGCACTGCGCAGGCCAGTTCAGGAAAAGCAACTGCTGCGGCATTCGATACGCCGCCACCGTAGCAAAATCCGGTGATACCCACCTTTCCCGTCGCGCCTGAATAACGCTGCATAAATTCAATGGCGGCAAAGAAGTCGTTCATCAGCTTTACCGGGTCAACCTGCTGCTGCAACTCCCGACCTTTATCATCATTGCCAGGATAGCCCCCTACTGAACTTAATCCATCAGGCGCGAGTGCAATATAGCCCGCCTTCGCCACCCGCCGTGCCACATCCTCAATATACGGATTCAGCCCACGATTCTCATGCACCACCACTACCGCCGAAACTTTCCCCGTCGCTTTCGCAGGTTTAACCAGATACCCACGCACATCACCATGCCCTTCAGGTGAAGGATAAGTCATGTATTCCGCCAGGATATCAGGATCGGTGAACTCCACCTGCGTTGCGAGGGCATAATTGGGTTTCAACACATTGAATAATGCCAGCGCCGTCATACCACCGACTGCATATTTCGCAGCAAGATTGAGAAACTCGCGTTTCGTTATTTTGCCATGAGCGTAATAGTCATAGTAGTCGAGCAATTCTTGCGGAAAGTCTTTGGCAGTTAGACGCGACATGGCAGCACTCCGGATCGATGTTTTTTTAAGCAAAGCACAGTGGTCTGTTTTTGCCCAGTTTTTCATTCCAGTGTGACCTGGTGAACGGGATATTCACCATGAACCCGCTAGAATAGAAACGTTGTTTCGAAATTCACCTGCACTAAGGAGATCTCATGGACTGGTTTGCCAATCCTGAACGTTACGAGCAGATGCTCTATCGCTACTGCGGGCGCAGCGGTTTACGTTTACCCGCGCTATCACTGGGTTTGTGGCACAGTTTTGGGCACGTTCAGGCGCTGGACTCACAGCGCGCTCTGCTGCGTAAAGCATTTGATTTAGGCATCACGCATTTTGATTTAGCCAATAACTACGGGCCGCCTCCGGGCAGCGCAGAAGAGAATTTTGGCCGATTACTGCGCGAGGATTTTGCACACTATCGTGATGAACTGATCATCTCCACCAAGGCAGGCTATGACATGTGGCCAGGGCCATACGGTTCTGGCGGTTCGCGCAAATACCTGCTCGCCAGCCTCGACCAGAGCCTGAAACGCATGGGCCTCGACTATGTCGATATCTTCTACTCGCACCGCGTTGACGAAAATACGCCAATGGAAGAGACCGCCTCAGCGCTGGCCCATGCGGTGCAAAGCGGTAAAGCGCTGTATGTCGGCATCTCATCCTATTCCCCGGAGCGTACGCAGAAAATGGCCGAGCTGATGCGGGAATGGAAAATTCCGCTGCTGATCCACCAGCCTTCTTACAACCTGCTTAACCGTTGGGTAGACAGCAGCGGTCTGCTGGATACGCTGGAATCCAACGGCATGGGCTGCATCGCATTTACGCCGCTGGCCCAGGGGCTGCTGACGGGGAAATACCTCAACGGCATTCCGGAAGGTTCACGCATGCAGCGTGAAGGGAAAAAAGTTCGTGGGCTGACGGAAAATATGCTGACGGAAGAAAACCTTAACAGCCTGCGTTTGCTCAATGAGATGGCGCAACAGCGCGGACAGTCGATGGCGCAAATGGCCTTAAGCTGGCTGCTGAAAGACAACCGGGTGACGTCGGTATTAATTGGCGCCAGCCGACCGGAGCAACTGGAGGAGAACGTTCAGGCGTTGTCTAACCTGACGTTCAGCGCCGAAGAACTGGCGCAGATCGATAAACATGTCGCGGATGGTAAGCTGAACCTTTGGCAGGCCTCATCTGACAAATAGCCGTTTGTAACTCTGTGCCGGGAAGCGGCGTTAGCCTCCCCGGCACGTAACAGGGCCAGCCAATCCCTTCACACCTCTTCCGCTTTGATCTCTGGACGTTGAAATTCCGGCCACACCAGCGCGACAAGCGCAGGATAAGCCTCCAGACTGAACTCCCTGAAGCACTGGCGTAAGTTAAGCACATCCAGATCGGCATGCGGGACTTTCTCACCGCTCAGACAGCGCTTTTTTATATTGTCGTAATATTTATACACCGCAGAGTTGAGATCGCTACAACGCCGCTGTGCATCAAATAGCCCTGGCGTCTCATTTAGCTCTACCATTGTCATCCGCTTGATCGTTGAGTGGATAAAATCGATATATTCGTGATTAACGCGCCAATACCATACTGGGGTAATCGAATTCATCAGTACCGAAAAATGATCTTCCCCCTCTTCTTTACTCAGCATTTCCGGCTGGTTTTCAGAGTGCCCATTTTCTGCATATCGGTTTTTATTTGCACTGCGCATCAACAAAAGTACCCCGCAGGTAAGCAATAGCAGGGTAATAACAGAATAAAATATACTGTTCATATACTGGCTCCATTTTTTTTGATTTTAAAATTACGCCATGCTATTGTCAACGCAGCCTGGTTTATTTAGAACAACATATCATTGGCATCAAAGGATATTTCAACATGCTTCCCGAGCATCTTGTTCCCTCGCGTTTTCACTTATCCAGCTCATCTACTAATACCAGTTCCACAGATAATAGTGAAAATTTGACTCAGGGAAAGAGAACATTAAGTGATTATGAACCCGATATTTTGATTAGCTCTACAGCTAACGGCCAGGCGCGCAATATGTTATTTGAAGAGTGCGATCGCCATTTAAAAGAGCGCCTGTTTCGTGCCGCAAAAATTGAGTCCTTCACTCGCCTGCTCAATTCACTACAAGCGGAAGGCGACATTAACGCTCAAGAATTAAGTAAAATTTTATCGACAAAAACAGCCAGCGTAAATGAACAGGGCAATAAAATTTGGCTTAATTTAATTACGCGTGAGACCAGCGATCCTATTTTTTATTCTCTGGAAGAGAAATAAAATGAAAGATGTTGAGGATAATAATGTTTATTTGGCTTTAGATGACCATAAAAGCGATGAGTTTGTCTTAAAGCAAAATTTGGCCGTATTGATTGCCAATAAAAATGCGACGTTGGAAAGCGTTGCCCAGGAGATGGTCTCTATTCCCGCCGCGCTGGTGCGGATGAAATGGCAAAATCGTCGCGAAATTTATGCGCTGCAGGCTAAAGAAGAGATCTATGGCGCCGCGATTGAAGCCATTATGGAGCAGCTACCAGAACTACGGGACAAAATCATGGCCCGGCTGGAGAGCACATACCAGCATATACTCCAGCGAGAAACAGCCACCTTACGCCTGACGCGTAAACTGTCTGAAGGGAACTACGAACCCACCAGGATAACGGCAGTCGCACTGGATGAGGACAGATAAGGGCGTGTGGGGAGAGTTAAATCAGGAGAGGAAGGCCGGGTAAGGCAACAACCATTACCCGGCAATCAGGATTACTTCGCTTTCACGGTCTCTTCACCGACCAGACCAATCTTCAGGAAACCCGCCTGATGCAGCGTATCCATAACTTTCATCATGGTTTCATAATCGACGGTTTTATCCGCACGGAAGAAAATCGTGGTGTCTTTCTTCCCATCGGTCAGCGTATTTAATTCGCTAATCATGGTGTCATCCGTCACCTGATTGTTGCCAATAAACATACTCTTATCGGCTTTAACAGACAGGTAAACCGGTTTTTCCGGACGCGGCTGCGGCGTGCTGGTGGAAGCCGGGAGATTCACCTTCACATCCACCGTTGCCAACGGTGCGGCCACCATAAAGATGATCAATAAAACCAACATAACATCGATAAACGGCGTCACGTTGATTTCATGCATTTCACCGTTATCGTCCAGGTTTTCATTAAAGCTCATTGCCATGGAACATTATCCTACACGTAATTTCTGCGCTGCACGTACCGGATGGGCAGAAGCGCTAGCGTTCAGGTCCAGATCGCGACTTTGCAGCAACAGTACCTGTGCCGCGACATCGCCCAGCATCGCTTTATAGCTGCCAATCTGACGTGCGAAAATGTTGTAGATAACGACCGCTGGAATTGCCGCGACCAGACCGATCGCCGTCGCTAACAGTGCTTCTGCGATACCCGGCGCAACAACGGCCAGGTTGGTCGTTTGGGTTTGTGCAATCCCGATGAAGCTATTCATGATGCCCCACACGGTACCGAACAGACCCACAAATGGAGAGATAGCCCCGATGGTGGCCAGGTAGCCGTTACCACGTCCCATATGACGACCTACCGCCGCCACACGACGCTCCAGACGGAAGCCGGTACGCTCTTTAATACCTTCGTTGTCGTCGCTGCCTTCTGACAATTCCAGTTCGTTCTGCGCTTCGTAAATCAACTGTGCGCCCAAGCTTTTGCCATCGAATCCTGCAGCAATCTCATTTGCCTGGTCTAAAGAGCGGGCGTCCGCCAGCAGTTGCTGTTCACGCTTAAGGCGGCGTTTCTGAGTAAAGAACTCAAGGCTCTTACTAAAGAAGATAGCCCAGGTGACCACTGATGCCAAAATCAGCCCAATCATCACGCACTTAACCACGATATCGGCGTGCTGATACATACCCCAGACGGAAAGATCCGTCTGCATCAAATTATTACCCACTCTGTATCTCCAGGACGCAAATCACAAAATCTGAGCGTAATGATATCAAAACGACGTCGAATTGATAGTCGTTCTCATTACTATTTACATATTGCCGCACCTTTGGTTTCTTTTCCTTGCGCTTACGCAGTAAAAAAGTCACCAGAAGCATTTTGAGATTATTTTCTACTGTATGACCGTTCTGCAGGATGCGTCATCTTTGATTCATGGTAGTTTAGACATCCAGACGTATAAAAACAGGTAAGACGACATGGCAGATAAGCAACTTGAAACCAAACTCGTTCACGCAGGACGCAGTAAAAAGTACACGCTGGGCGCGGTAAATAGCGTGATCCAGCGCGCTTCTTCGCTAGTGTTTGACACCGTAGAGGCCAAAAAGCAGGCTACGCACAACCGTGCTAACGGTGCGCTTTTCTATGGACGTCGCGGAACCTTGACGCATTTTTCCCTGCAGGAGGCAATGTGTGAACTGGAAGGCGGCGCGGGTTGCGCGTTGTTCCCCTGCGGCGCGGCGGCCGTTGCCAACACCATCCTCGCCTTTGTGGAACAAGGGGATCATGTGCTGATGACCAACACCGCCTATGAACCCAGCCAGGATTTCTGCACCAAAATTCTCGGCAAACTCGGCGTGTCCACCGGATGGTTCGATCCGCTGGTTGGTGCCGATATTGTGAAGCACATACAGCCGAACACTAAAGTCGTATTTCTGGAATCTCCCGGCTCTGTCACCATGGAAGTACATGATGTCCCTGCTATTGTTGCCGCCGTCAGAAGCGTCGCGCCGGATGCGATCATCATAATTGATAACACCTGGGCTGCCGGGGTGCTGTTCAAAGCGCTGGATTTTGGCATCGACATTTCTATTCAGGCTGGTACCAAATATCTGATTGGCCATTCCGACGCCATGGTCGGCACTGCGGTAGCTAATGCCCGTTGCTGGGATCAACTGCGCGAAAATGCCTATCTGATGGGGCAAATGCTGGACGCCGATACCGCCTATATGACCAGCCGCGGACTGCGTACGCTAAGCGTTCGCCTGCGCCAACATCATGAAAGCAGCTTAAAGGTCGCCGAGTGGCTGGCCAGCCATCCGCAGGTCGCCCGCGTGAACCACCCCGCGCTGCCCGGCAGTAAAGGCCACGAATTCTGGAAGCGTGATTTCACCGGCAGCAGCGGACTGTTCTCATTTGTATTGAATAAGAAACTAAATCATGAAGAGCTGGCCGCGTATCTGGACCACTTCAGTCTGTTCAGCATGGCCTACTCCTGGGGCGGTTTTGAGTCGCTGATTCTCGCTAATCAGCCGGAACACATTGCAGCAATCCGTCCCCAAGGCGAGGTGGACTTCAGTGGAACGCTCATCCGTTTGCATATCGGTTTAGAGAATGTTGATGATCTGATTGCCGATTTGGCCGCAGGATTTGCCCGAATCGAGTAAAATTGCCATAGATGGACATATATGCAGACACTTCTGGTGGAAAAGTCTGCAATTGTTGCGTCCGGGATCAAGGCATCCCGGACAATTCAGGAGTACAATCCACACATAAACGCTGTTCCACAGGAAAGTCCATGGTAGTCATTCAAGATATTGTCTCCGCGCTTTGGCAACACGATTTTGCCGCGTTGGCGGATCCGCACGTTGTGAGCGTGGTGTACTTCGTAATGTTCGCCACACTGTTTTTAGAAAATGGCCTGCTGCCTGCCTCCTTTTTACCCGGAGACAGCCTGTTATTGCTGGCAGGGGCGCTGATCGCTCAGGACGTGATGAGTTTTATACCTACCATAGCTATTCTGACTGCCGCAGCCAGTCTGGGCTGCTGGCTGAGCTACATTCAGGGACGCTGGCTGGGCAACACACGGACGGTAAAAGGCTGGCTGGCGCAATTACCTGATAAATATCATCAGCGCGCTACCTGCATGTTTGACCAACACGGGCTGATGGCACTGCTGGCTGGGCGTTTCCTGGCATTCGTTCGTACCTTGCTGCCAACAATGGCGGGAATTTCGGGCCTGCCAAACCGTCGGTTCCAGTTTTTTAACTGGCTGAGCGGTCTGCTGTGGGTCACCGTCGTCACCGGCTTTGGCTATGCGCTGAGCATGATCCCGTTCGTCAAACGCCATGAAGACCAGGTGATGACCTTTTTAATGATCCTGCCGATTGCCCTGTTAACCGCGGGTCTGTTGGGAACCCTGTTTGTAGTGATTAAAAAAAAATACTGTAGCGCCTGAGTATTAACCGTAGGCCGGGGTTCCCCCGGCATTTTCGCCTGATGACGTTTCGCTTATCAGGCCAGCGCTGAGCAAGTTTAACTCCCCTGCATCATTCGAATTCTGGCCGCATCCTCCCCCGGCGTTACGCCAAAGAAACGTTTGAATTCCCGACTGAATTGCGATGCGCTCTCATAGCCGACGCGCATGGCAGCCGCACTGGCCTTCATCCCGTCGTGGATCATCATCATCCGTGCTTTATGCAGACGATAGCTCTTCAGGTATTGCAGCGGCGACGTGCTGGTCACCGCTTTAAAATTATGATGAAACGCCGACACGCTCATGTTCGCTTCTGCCGCCAGTTGTTCGACATTGAGATTTTCGGTGTATTTGGTTTCAATGCGCTTCAGCACCCGGCTTATCAAACTGAAATGCGTCTGGCGACTGACCAGCGCCAGTAATGCGCCGCCGCGCGGCCCGGTCAGCACATGGTAGAGGATCTCGCGAATAATCTGTTTCCCCAGAATACGCGCATCCAGCGGTCGCTCCATCACATCCAGCAGGCGCTCAGCGGCGCAAAGAATTTCGTCAGAAAGCGTCGCGGAGTTGATCCCGCTGGCCGCCATGGCGGGCTGGAACAGCTCATCTTCCCCAATGTCCATCAACAGCTCCTGCAATTGCAGAATATCGACATTCAGGTAGATACCGGCCAGGGGAACCTCCGGCGTTGCATACGTTTCACATTCAAAGGGTAACGGTACGGTTAGCAACAGGTATTCGTTGGCGTCATAACGAAATACACGTTCATTGATATAACCAATTTTATGTCCCGAAAAGAGAAATATGATTCCTGGCTGATACATTACCGGTGTACGCGCTGCCGGCTCAGTGCCGTGCAGCAGGCGGACATCTGGCAGCAGTTCGCTGAGTTTATTTTCATTGTTTTTCAGCTGCTTAATTTTATCTGTCAGCAGAAGGCAGATCTCATCACGGTTCATAGAGCACCATTTCATCATCGGTTTGCAACCCTGACATAATGCGCAGATTTATCCGTTTTCTCCAGCAGTCTGTAGAAATGGGCAAGACATCGGCAGAAATGAGCATTGAGAGCAGCGCGGCTGACGACCACAATGTTCATCATCCGGCAGACACTCTCCTGCCCTCTTTTTTTACCCACATAAGGGAACGAGCAATGAACAACTTTAATCTCCATACCCCAACCCGCATTCTGTTTGGTAAAGGTGCGATTGCTGAGCTGCGCGATCAAATCCCTCAGGATGCTCGCGTATTGGTTACCTATGGCGGCGGTAGCGTGAAAAAAACCGGTGTCCTGGCACAGGTTCAGGATGCGCTGAAAGGCCTGGACGTGCTGGAGTTTGGCGGTATTGAGCCGAACCCGTCTTATGAAACGCTGATGAACGCGGTAAAAATCGTGCGTGATGAGAAAGTGACGTTCCTGCTGGCGGTAGGCGGCGGTTCGGTGCTGGATGGCACCAAATTCATCGCGGCTGCGGCACAATACGCTGACGGCATCGATCCATGGCGCATTCTGGAAACCCACGGCAACGACGTAACAAGCGCTATCCCGATGGGCTCCGTATTAACCCTGCCAGCAACCGGCTCTGAATCTAACTCCGGCGCGGTCATTTCGCGTAAAACCACCGGCGATAAGCTGGCCTTTATGACCCCATTTGTGCAGCCGGTATTTGCCGTGCTGGATCCGGTTTACACCTATACCCTGCCGCCGCGTCAGGTTGCGAACGGCGTCGTAGATGCCTTCGTACATACCGTTGAGCAGTATGTGACTTATCCGGTTGACGGGAAAATTCAGGATCGCTTTGCTGAAGGTATTCTGCTTACGCTGGTAGAAGAAGGCCCGAAAGCATTGCAGGAGCCGGAAAATTACAACGTGCGTGCGAACGTTATGTGGGCGGCAACCCAGGCGCTGAACGGTCTGATTGGCGCAGGCGTACCACAAGACTGGGCAACGCATATGCTGGGCCACGAACTGACCGCAATGCACGGTCTGGATCATGCTCAAACATTGGCGATCGTTCTGCCAGCGCTGTGGAATGAAAAACGCGATACCAAACGTGCCAAACTGCTGCAATACGCAGAGCGTATCTGGAATATCACCGAAGGTTCCGATGACCAACGCATCGACGCCGCTATTGCCGCAACCCGCGCTTTCTTCGAACAAATGGGCGTACCGACTCGTCTGTCTGACTACGGCCTGGACGGTAGCTCCATCCCAGCGCTACTGGAAAAACTGCAAGCGCACGGCGGTACAAAACTGGGCGAACATCAGGACATTACGCTCGAGGTCAGCCGTCGGATTTACGAAGCTGCCCGCTAAGGTTTTTTCACCTCCGCCTTTCATTTTTGGGTATTTATATTCTAAATATTTCGAGTTGCATAAAGGCGGCAAAGGAGAGAATCCCCAGGAGCTTACATAAGTCAGTGACTGGGGGTGAAACGACAAACCTGCCGGGAGCAGATTTGAACGCTGCTTGCAGCGGACCTGAAAGGGCGAGGCTCATGGATGGGCCGCGTAATAAAGCCAACGCATATGCAGCTTGAAGTATGACGAGGATAGGCCAGACTTAAGTCACACCTAACTTACCGGGGCTTGCCTCGGTAAACTCAATTCAGGGGAGGAATTATGACCGGTCCAACCATTATTAAACTACAGGATGGTAACGTCATGCCGCAGCTGGGCCTGGGGGTCTGGAAGGCAAGTAACGAAGAGGTCATCACCGCCATTCATAAAGCGCTGGAAGTGGGGTATCGCTCAATTGATACCGCTGCAGCGTACAAAAACGAAGAAGGTGTCGGCAAAGCAATACGCGATGCGGGCGTACCGCGGGAAGAGTTATTCATCACCACCAAGCTGTGGAATGATGACCAGAAACGCCCTCGGGAAGCCTTGCTCGAAAGCATGGAGAAACTCCAGCTCGATTACCTCGATCTTTATCTGATGCACTGGCCAGTGCCGGCGATCGACCACTACGTTGAAGCGTGGGAAAGCATGATCGATCTGCAAAAAGAAGGGCTGATTAAGAGCATCGGCGTGTGTAACTTTCAGATCAATCATCTCCAGCGACTGATGGATGAAACCGGCGTACCACCGGTGATTAACCAGATAGAACTTCATCCGCTTATGCAACAGCGCCAACTGCACGCCTGGAACGCAACGCATAAAATCCAGACCGAATCCTGGAGCCCGCTGGCGCAGGGCGGCAAAGACGTCTTTGATCAAAAGATCATCCGCGATCTCGCGGAGAAATATGGCAAATCACCGGCGCAGATTGTCATCCGCTGGCATCTGGATAGCGGCCTGGTGGTTATTCCGAAATCAGTCACCCCTGCGCGTATCGCAGAAAACTTTAACGTCTGGGACTTCCGCCTGGATAAAGATGAATTAGGCGAAATCGCAAAGCTCGATCAGGGCAAACGTCTGGGACCAGACCCGGACCAGTTCGGCGGTTAACCCCTTCTCTCCTGCCCGACCTCTCGTCGGGCCTTTACTGATTTGAATTTCGACGTAGACCACGTGCACAGCTAATTGAGTCCCATGCGTTCTGCCCCACTGGAAGCCGATTGAATCGCAGCAGAACAAATTTTTCGAGCAGTATGAAGGATATC
>NZ_SZWS01000030.1:30098-56252 GCF_005281245.1 Citrobacter sp. wls826 | reverse complement strand
AAACTGGCCGCATTAGCGGCCAGAATTCGTGAGGCATAATTACTGAGCACTTCTGCCAGATGGCACCTTATCCGGCCGACGGTCTTTCAGGCCCGGTAAACATTTCACTCCCGGGCAAGACAGATTAGCGCCCTGCTACTTTCCCACGTTTTTTGTTCGCGGCAGTCGTCTGGCGCTGATGCGCCACAGGCGTGTGCTTGGTCAACGCCGGACGGGTATGACGGTTCTGGCGACGCGCTTCGCGCATCTCTTCCAGCGTAGGCGCCGGAACCAGACATTCGCGACGACCACCGATCAGATGCTTTTTACCCATATCTTCCAGCGCCTGGCGGATTAACGGCCAGTTGGCTGGATCATGGTAGCGCAGCAGCGCTTTATGCAGACGACGCTGTTTATCACCTTTCGGCACCACCACGTCTTCACTCTTGTAACCAATTTTACCCAGCGGGTTTTTCCCGGTGTAATACATGGTTGTGGAGTTCGCCAATGGTGATGGATAGAAGTTCTGCACCTGATCCAGACGGAAACGACGTTGCTTCAGCCACAGCGCCAGATTCACCATATCCTCGTCACGCGTCCCAGGATGCGCAGAAATAAAGTATGGGATCAGGTACTGCTCTTTACCGGCCTGTTTAGAGTAGGTGTCGAACAATTCCTTAAAGCGATCGTAGCTGCCCATCCCCGGCTTCATCATCTTCGACAGCGGGCCTTCTTCAGTATGCTCTGGCGCAATCTTCAGATAGCCGCCCACGTGGTGGGTCGCCAGCTCTTTGATATAGCGCGGATCTTCAACCGCGATGTCATAGCGCACACCTGAAGCGATAAGGATCTTTTTAATGCCTTTCAAATCACGCGCACGGCGATAGAGGTTAATCGTCGGCTCGTGGTTGGTATCCATATGCGGACAGATATCCGGGTAGACGCATGACAAACGACGGCAGGTTTGCTCCGCACGCGGTGACTTACAGCGCAGCATATACATGTTCGCCGTTGGGCCGCCGAGATCGGAAATCACGCCGGTAAAGCCCGGAACGGTGTCGCGAATAGCTTCGATTTCATTGATGATCGAGTCTTCAGAGCGGCTCTGGATAATGCGGCCTTCATGCTCGGTGATCGAACAGAACGAGCAGCCGCCAAAACAGCCACGCATAATGTTGATCGAGAAACGGATCATCTCATAGGCCGGAATGCGGCTGTCGCCATACGCCGGATGCGGCACGCGCTTGTACGGCAGCGCAAAGACGCTGTCCATTTCTTCGGTAGAGAGCGGAATGGCTGGCGGGTTGATCCAGATGTAGCGATCGCCATGCTTTTGCATCAGCGCACGCGCACAGCCTGGGTTGGTTTCGTGGTGCAGGATGCGCGACGCATGTGCATACAGCACTTTATCGCCCTTCACTTTTTCGAAGGACGGCAGCAGCACGTAGGTTTTTTCCCACGGTTTCGGGCGCGGCGGCTGTACGGTTACCGCTTTCGCTTCCTGCTTTTTCGGGGCGACAGGTTTGTTGTCGGCACACGGCAGATCCTCGCCGTATGGATGCGGGATCGGGTCAATTTTGCCCGGCGTGTCGAGACGCGTGGAATCCACCCCACTCCAGCCCGGCAGCGCTTCTTTAACCATAATCGCGGTGTTACGCACGTCGCGGATCTGATCGATAGTTTCACCCATCGCCAGACGATGCGCCACTTCCACCAGCGGACGTTCGCCGTTACCGAACATCAGCATGTCGGCTTTTGAATCCACCAGCACGGAGCGACGAACGGTATCAGACCAGTAGTCGTAGTGCGCGGTGCGGCGCAGGCTGGCCTCAATACCGCCGAGAATAACCGGCACATCTTTCCATGCTTCCTTACAGCGCTGGGTATAGACCAGCGTCGCGCGGTCCGGGCGTTTGCCCGCCACGTTGTCTGGCGTATAAGCATCGTCATGGCGCAGTCGGCGATCGGCGGTATAACGGTTGATCATCGAATCCATGTTGCCTGCGGTTACACCAAAGAACAGGTTCGGTTTACCCAAACGCATAAAATCGTCTTTGTTGTTCCACTCCGGCTGGGCGATAATCCCAACACGAAAGCCCTGCGCTTCCAGCATACGGCCGCAAATTGCCATGCCAAAGCTGGGATGATCGACGTATGCATCGCCGGTAACCAGAATGATGTCGCAGCTATCCCAGCCAAGTTGGTCCATTTCGTCGCGTGACATCGGCAAAAATGGTGCCGGGCCAAAACAGGCAGCCCAGTACTGCGGCCAGGAGAAAAGGTCTCTGTCCGGCTGGATCAGGGATATTGCGCTCATAGTGCTTCCAAAAATGGTAAAAAAATAATCAAAGGCCGGGGATTATACGCTGTATGTCGGCAAGAAATGAAGTGGAGTCTGAGTCGGACAAGTAGAAAGTGATTTAAATTGTTAAATTTTACGACGCCCATTTTTATCATTCATAATTAACACCATGCCGGCCAGCTGAGATAACTCTTTTTCGGCGGGGGATTTTTCATTGCGACTCAACGATTCACTGCATATTTCCCAGTTACGGGTAGTTGTTCACCTGTGCGGATTTCTGGTTCTTCTCTACAGCTTCTCCATGCTGCCGCCGATGACCATTGCTCTGTTAAATAAAGAGCGGAGCTTTTTCGCTTTTTTCAGCACATTTATGACGTTCTTTACCCTCGGCGGTGGAGCGTGGCTGGCAACCAAACATGCAGGAATTCAACTACGAACCCGGGATGGATTTGTCATCATCGTCCTGTTCTGGCTGCTGTTTTCGTTTATCAGCGCCATGCCGATGTGGATGGACGATGGCTTAAATCTCTCCTTTGCCGATGCCCTGTTCGAAGGGGTTTCCGGGATAACCACCACTGGCGCTACGGTGATTGACGACGTCAGCGCCTTGCCGAAATCGTATCTGTACTATCGGGCTCAGCTCAATTTTATTGGCGGCCTGGGGGTTATTGTCCTTGCCGTGGCGGTATTACCCCTGCTGGGTATTGGTGGTATGAAGCTGTATCAGTCTGAAATGCCAGGTCCCTTTAAAGAAGAACGCCTCACGCCAAGGCTTGCTGATACCGCACGTACGCTGTGGCTGACCTACGTCATTCTCGGCCTTATTTGTACTCTGGCCTACTGGATTGCCGGGATGTCGTTTTTCGATGCCTTATGCCACGGGCTGTCGACGGTCTCTCTCGGCGGATTTTCCACCCGTAGTGAGAGCATCGGCTTTTATAACAGCCACGCTATTGAGTTAGTCGCCGGACTGTTTTCACTGCTGTCTGCGTTTAACTTCACCCTCTGGTACGTTGCTATTGTGAAACGTACCTTTAAGCCCTTTCGTCGTAATGCCGAGCTGCGTTTCTTTCTGCTTATTGCGCTGGTTGTCACCCTGATCGCCACCTGGCAGGTCTGGCGGGCGGGTATGTACGGGATGACGGACAGCCTGGTGCATGCCTTTTTTCTGGCCAGTTCGATGCTGACAGATAATGGCCTGTCGACGGCGGATTATGCGCAGTGGCCTTCGCACACGATATTCATGCTGCTCAGCGCCAGTTTCTTCGGCGGTTGTGTCGGCTCGACCTGCGGGGGGATTAAGGTGCTGCGTTTTTTGATTATGTTCAAGCAATGCCGTCAGGAGTTACATCAGCTCGCGCATCCTCGCGCCCTGCTGAATATCAAAGTGGGCAATAACGTGGTAAGCGACCGAGTAGTGCGTTCGGTATGGAGCTTTTTCTTTCTCTACGTTTTATTTACCAGCTTTTTTATCTGGGCGCTCAATCTGATGGGCTACGATCTCTTCTCCTCTTTCGCCACCGTTGCCGCCTGCATCAATAACATGGGGCTGGGATTTGGCATCACCGCAACGACGTTTGGCACCTTAAACGAGGAGGCAAAACTTCTGATGTGCGCGGCCATGATCATGGGGCGTCTGGAGATTTACCCCATTCTGATCCTGTTCTCGCGCATGTTCTGGCGGGCGTAACGGAAACTCCGGCGCATTACGGCGCCGGGTTCACCAACATCTGTCCGATCGAACCACGATCCGCCATTTCCAGCGTCTGACTGTTAAAGTAGAACGGGAAATGAGCCCAGGAAGGTTGTCCGTAGTAGACCAGTAATTCAACCTGGCCGTCGACCCAGACGGTATCTTTCCAGCCCCGGTCTTCCGGGAACGGCATTGCGCCATTCACATTACGGATCAGGAACGAGACGCCTTCGATATGGAAAGACTGAGGCATATCCGCTCGTACCGTCCAGCGCTCCCAGGAGCCCTGCTGAGCGGTAATATCCATGCGGTTGACGTCCCACAGCTGACCGTTGATGCCGGGATCGTCATCCAGACTGATATCACGGCTGCGAATCGGTGAACCACTGAGGATTTCCGTTGGCAGCAGGCGCATTGGCAGACTGTCGGTCACCAGCGGCAGGAGACCCGTTGGGCGCAGCGTCAATACCAGCGTGGAGATGAGAATACTGGAAGGCTCAAAGAATCCGCGGATCCTGTCGACAATGCTGGCCGCCTCACCACAGGTGATAGAGACCTCATTTCCGTTAGTCATATCCACCAGGATCTCACGACGCTCGCCAGGCGCCAGCGAGAGCTGCTTCACCGAAACGGGCGCAGGTAAAAAGCCCTGATCGCTGGAAATCACATGCAGCGCGCGGCCATCGCTCATTTGCAACTGGTAACGACGCGAGTTTGAAGCGTTCAGCAAACGCAAACGCACCCAGCCGCGAGAGACTTCGACATACGGGCTTTGCGCCCCGTTGACCAGCAGGGTATCACCGACAAAACCACCGCTGCCGGGTTCGCTGTATTCCGGCGTACCAAAGTTGTCCAGACGCTTGTCCTGGATAATGATCGGAAAATCATCCACGCCGTAGTGGTTGGGAATAGACAGTGATTTACTCACTTCATCTTCAATCAGCCACATCCCGGCAAGACCGTTATAAACCTGCTGGGCAGTACGATTTGGCGTATTGGCGTGATACCACAGCGTAGCGGCATTCTGACGAATCGGCAGCACTGGTGCCCAGTCTGCATTAGGGGACATCATGCGCGCCGGGCCGCCCATCAGCGGGCCTGGCACCTGTAATCCAGCGACAGTCATCGAGACATTTTCAGTCAGACGGTTGCTGTAGATAAGCTTGACGTCATCCCCTTTCCAGACGCGGATCGTCGGTCCCAGGTAGCGACCGTTAATCCCCCAGACAGGTGCGCGCGTGCCTTGCGTGAAGGACCAGTGGGCGCGTTGCAGCGTCATAAATAACGGCTGCCCCCGACGGGACTCCAGCAGCGGAGGTACGGGTAATGGTTGTTGCTGACCGGCAGCATTAGCCTTCAGCGGAACAGCACCTGCACACAGTGCGATCCCCGATGCCTGAATGAACTGACGCCGACTGAATGACATATAAACTCCATGAAAAACTGGCGATTAACACGCAGGAAATCTTTTCCTGTAACAAACCCGAATTGCGCGGATTAAACCTTACCGGCGGCTTCCCGCTCAGCAACTTCTTTATCGAGTTCTGCGATTTTTTGTTCCATCAGCGTACGGCAATGCGCTGCCAGTTCACGAACCTGATCTTTCCCAAAGTGGCTAATATCTATCGGCGGCAACATCTCTACAATCGCCAGACCATTATTGAGTCGGTTGAGTTTTATCTTATTCGAGGTGGTTGAAACGCACACCGGAATAACCGGGACACCCGCCGCAATCGCCGCATGAAACGCGCCGGTTTTAAACGGCAGCAGACCGCGACCACGGCTACGCGTTCCTTCCGGGAACATCCAGATAGAAATACGACGTTTTTTGAAATGATTCACCACCGCCGCAATGGTGCTGTGCGCTTTGGTACGGTTGTTTCTGTCAATCAGCAGGTTGCCGGTTAACCAGTACAGCAGCCCGAAGAATGGGATCCACAACAGGCTTTTTTTGCCGACTGTCACCGTCGGCGGCTGAACGATATTCGCAGCGGTAACCATGTCATAGTTGTTCTGATGATTACAAATATAGATAGCATTACCATAGTTCTGCGCGTCTGCCGGCATGCGGCACTCAACCTTCAGGCCATAAAGGGGAGCCAGGCGGCCAAACATATGACCGAATGTTGCGACGTGTTTTGGATTTCGTGGGCTGAACAGACAGTATATGCAACCGAAAATACAGACCAGAACGCAGTAAATAACAGTAATGATTAAACGAAAAATATATAGCATAACAACCTCTGAGGCCTAAGAGCCTGGCATTTTACGTCACCTGATTCATCACGCAGTATCAGGTTAGGGCTTTGTTAAGGGCGGCTCTCTGGAAAAGCGTATTGTTAATCGCAACGCACGAATAAACAACGGTTTCACGGGAATTTTTAACGTTGGCTCTCCCCGGGCTAAAACAGGGAGAGCCGGACGGTAGCGTTATTCTTCGCTGTCGCCGTGACTGGCGCGTCGAGGCGAGTCAATGTCAATGCGATCGATACGCTGCAGACCACGCATTAGCGTACCGCGACGGCCACGCTCGCCGGTCACTTTCTGCAACTCTTCAGGACGCAGTTTAATTTTGCGCTTACCAACGTGGATAGTCAGCGTGCTTTGTGGCGGCAGCACGTAGAGCTGCGCCAGGCCATCTTCACCTTTCGCCGCTTCCGCTGAAGGGATATTGATAATCTTGTTCCCTTTGCCTTTTGACAATTGCGGCAAATCGCTTACCGGGAACATCAACATGCGACCAGCTTGGGTGATTGCCAGCAGCATATCGGTTTCATCTTCAATCACAACCGGCGGCATAACGCGCGAATTTTCTGGCAGCGTAATCAATGCCTTACCAGCACGGTTACGAGCTACCAGGTCGTTGAAGGTGCAGACAAAACCGTAACCCGCATCTGATGCCATCAGCAGTTTCTGATCGTCGCCTTCCATCAGCATGTGCTCAACCGTCGCGCCCGGCGGCAGCGTGAGCTTCCCGGTCAGCGGTTCACCCTGTCCACGCGCCGACGGCAGCGTAATCGGGTCGATGGCGTAACTGCGTCCGGTCGAGTCCACGAACACCACTGGCTGGTTGCTCTTACCCTTCACCGCAGACTTAAAGCTGTCGCCCGCTTTATAGCTTAATCCCGGCGCATCAATGTCGTGGCCTTTCGCGCTACGCACCCAACCACTCTGGGACAGCACAATGGTCACTGGCTCTGACGGCAGCATGTCGTGCTCGCTCATCGCCTTCGCTTCTTCACGTTCCTGCAGCGGAGAGCGGCGTTCGTCGCCATAGGCCTCGGCATCAGCCTGCAGCTCTTTCTTCAGCAGGTTACTCATTTTACGCTCGGAAGCCAGAATGCCTTGCAGCTGATCGCGCTCTTTCGCCAGCTCATCCTGCTCGCCGCGGATTTTCATCTCTTCGAGTTTGGCAAGGTGGCGCAATTTCAGCTCAAGAATGGCTTCAGCCTGGGTTTCAGAAATGCCAAACCGCGACATCAGCTCGGGCTTAGGTTCATCCTCATGACGAATAATTTCGATCACTTCGTCAATGTTGAGGAACGCCACCAGCAAACCTTCAAGGATATGCAGGCGTTTAAGCACTTTTTCCAGACGATAGTTCAGGCGACGACGTACGGTATCGCGGCGAAACGCCAGCCATTCGGTGAGAATCTCCAGCAGATTTTTCACCGCCGGACGACCATCAAGACCGATCATATTCAGATTGATGCGGTAGCTTTTTTCCAGATCGGTGGTGGCAAACAGGTGGTTCATCACCTGCTCCATATCCACACGATTGGAGCGCGGGACAATCACCAGACGGGTCGGGTTTTCGTGATCCGATTCGTCGCGGAGGTCGTCTACCATCGGCAGCTTTTTATTGCGCATTTGAGCGGCGATCTGCTCCAGCACTTTTGCCCCGGAAACCTGATGCGGCAGTGCGGAAATCACCACCGCGCCGTCTTCTTTCGTCCATACCGCGCGCATACGTACGGAGCCACGTCCGTTTTCGTAAATCTTACGAATCTCCGCCCGCGAGGTAATGATCTCCGCTTCGGTCGGGTAATCCGGCCCCTGCACGATGTCCAGCAACTGATCCAGCGTTGTTTTCGGCTGCTCAATCAGGGTAATCGCCGCTTTCGCCACTTCACGCAGGTTGTGTGGCGGAATGTCCGTCGCCATACCAACGGCAATACCGGTCGTGCCGTTCAACAGAATATTTGGCAGACGCGCAGGCAGCATCTTCGGCTCCTGCATGGTGCCGTCGAAGTTTGGCACCCAGTCCGACGTTCCCTGGCCAAGTTCACCCAGCAGAACTTCCGCATATTTAGACAGGCGGGATTCGGTATAACGCATCGCCGCGAAGGATTTCGGATCGTCCGGCGCCCCCCAGTTCCCCTGCCCGTCGACCAACGGATAACGGTAAGAGAACGGCTGCGCCATCAGTACCATCGCTTCATAACAAGCGCTGTCGCCGTGTGGGTGGTATTTACCCAGTACGTCACCGACGGTACGGGCGGATTTTTTAAATTTGGCGCTGGCATTCAGCCCCAGTTCGGACATCGCGTACACGATGCGACGCTGAACGGGTTTCAAACCATCGCCAATAAACGGCAACGCCCTGTCCATGATGACGTACATGGAGTAGTTCAGATAGGCGGTTTCCGTGAATTCATGCAGCGCCAGGCGCTCTGCCATATCGCTCATTAATCGTGGTTCCTCAACTTTGTACCCCTCTATTGAAGGGCAATATTGCCGCAGATACTACCCTATCTGGCGTGTTGAGTCACAAAGAAAAGGGCCACGAGTGCGGCCCTGATGGGGATTATTTGGCAACTTTGGTAATCTGTTTCACGTCGATTTCAACGGAGTTCCAGTCTTTATCCACTTCACCCTGGATTTCAACCACATCCTGCGGTGTGACGGTTACGCCGTTCCAGCGCTTGTGGTCGATATCCACATTCACCGTGCCAGTCGCATCTTTAAACACATACAGGTCGTCGGAAATACGCTCAACGATGTTCCCGCGCAGGGTAACCCAAGTGTCATCACGCAGTGATTTGGCGCTTTCTACCGTCGCGCTGCTACCATTCGGGCCGACAAATCCGCCATTTTGGCTTTGCGTGGTGGTTGTCGGTCCAGAGAAACCGCCCTGCTGCGCTGCCAGAACAGGTGCGGAACACAGTGCCATTACAGCAACCATTGCAGCTAATTTTTTCATCGTCATGTCTCCCTTTCATTTTGGTTTACGACTATTAAATAAGTTAATCCTTAACAAGTTCTTAAGGCAAAAAAAGATACTTTTTTTGCTGTACAGAGGCTGTAGTCACAAGGTTTACTGACGCTAATGAGAGCGGCTGCAGGGAAGAACATATGCGTATTTTACTGATCGAAGATGACACGTTGATCGGCGACGGCCTGAAAACAGGTCTGAGTAAAATGGGTTTCAGCATCGACTGGTTTACCGAGGGTCGCCAGGGGAAAGAAGCGCTCTACAGCGCCCCTTATGATGCGGTGATCCTCGACCTGACGCTGCCAGGAATCGACGGACGGGACATCTTGCGCGAATGGCGAGCCAACGGGAAGCAGGAGCCAGTGCTGATTCTGACCGCTCGCGACGCGCTGGCGGAACGCGTTGAGGGTCTGCGTCTCGGCGCGGATGACTATCTGTGCAAACCCTTTGCGCTGATCGAAGTTGCCGCCAGGCTGGAGGCGCTGGTGCGCCGTGCCAGCGGCCAGGCGAGCAACATATTGCGCCATGGCCAGGTGACGCTCGATCCCGGCGCGCTGGTTGCCACGGCGGCAGATGAGCCTTTGTCTCTCAAACCCAAAGAGTTCGCGCTACTGGAACTGCTGATGCGCAATAAGGGTCGCGTCCTGCCCCGCAAACTGATTGAAGAAAAACTGTATACCTGGGACGAAACCGTCTCCAGCAATGCGATTGAGGTACACGTCCATCACTTACGCCGTAAGCTCGGCAGCGACTTTATCCGTACCGTGCATGGCATTGGCTACACCCTGGGTGACGCATGAAACTCACACAACGCCTCAGCCTGCGCATCAGGCTAACGCTTATTTTTCTGATTCTGGCATCGGCAACCTGGGCCGTTTCGAGCTTTGTAGCCTGGAAGCAGACCACCGACAATGTCGATGAGCTGTTTGATACCCAACTGATGTTGTTCGCCAAGCGGCTTAGCACGCTGGATATCAGCGACGTCACCACCTCAAGCAATATGGCTCGCACGCCGAAGAAGCTCAAGCACGGCCATATTGATGACGACGCGCTGACGTTTGCCATCTTCACCATCGACGGAAAAATGGTATTGCACGATGGCGACAACGGCCAGGACATTCCCTACAGCTACACCCGCGAAGGCTTTACCGATGGCCAACTCAAGGGGGACAACGACGCATGGCGTTTTCTGTGGCTGAATTCCGCTGACGGCAAATACCGCATTGTGGTAGGCCAGGAGTGGGAGTATCGAGAGGATATGGCGCTGTCGATCGTCACCGCCCAGTTAACACCGTGGTTGATTGCGCTGCCGCTGATGTTGCTAATCCTGGTGGTCATGATTAGCCGTGAACTCAGGCCGCTAAAAAAACTGGCGCAAGCTCTGCGCTGGCGCTCACCGGAATCGGAGGAGCCGCTCGACCCGAAAGGTGTGCCAAGCGAAGTGCGCCCGTTGGTTGAATCGCTCAATCAGTTGTTTACTCGCACCCATTCCATGATGGTTCGCGAACGGCGTTTCACTTCTGATGCTGCCCACGAGCTGCGCAGCCCGTTGACCGCGCTTAAAGTACAAACGGAAGTGGTGCAACTGTCAGACGACGACCCGCAAACGCGGGAAAAAGCGCTGGTACAGTTGCATGCGGGAATTGAACGCGCCACCCGACTGGTCGATCAGTTACTGACGCTTTCACGCCTCGACTCCCTCGACAATCTTCAGGATGTGGCGGAAATCTCGCTGGAGGAGCTTTTGCAATCCGCGGTGATGGATATCTACCATCCAGCCCAGCAGGCGCACATCGACGTGCGTTTGCAGATTAACGCGCACAACATCATGCGCACTGGACAGCCGCTGTTGCTGAGCCTGATGGTACGAAATCTGCTGGATAATGCGATCCGCTACAGCCCGCGGGGTAGCATTGTGGAAGTGACGCTCAACGCCCGTAATTTTAGCGTCAAGGATAATGGTCCTGGCGTTGCGCCAGAGGTCCTGACGCACATCGGGGAACGCTTTTATCGTCCACCGGGACAAAGCGTGACCGGCAGCGGTCTTGGCCTATCGATTGTCCGCCGTATCGCAATATTGCATGGAATGTCAGCCTCGTTTGGCAACGCTCCGCAAGGTGGGTTTGAAGCGAAGGTCAGTTGGTAATTGCGTTATTATTGCTCAAATAGCAAAAGACTTTGCACATTTTGCTAATTTCACCGCGTCGCTGGTAGGGGTAAAATCGTCTTCAAACGTATTTCCCTGAGGACACAAAATGAGCAACATTCTGATTATCAATGGTGCGAAAAAATTCGCCCACTCCAACGGTCAGTTAAACGAAACCCTGACCGAGGTCGCGGATGGCCTTCTGCGCGACCTCGGGCATGATGTTAAAATCGTGCGCGCCGACAGCGACTATGACATTCCTGATGAAGTACAGAACTTCGTCTGGGCCGATGTGGTTATCTGGCAAATGCCTGGCTGGTGGATGGGCGCGCCGTGGACTGTGAAAAAATACATTGATGACGTGTTTACCGAAGGTCACGGTACGCTGTACGCCAGCGATGGTCGCACGCGTTCAGATGCGTCTAAAAAATACGGCTCCGGTGGGCTGATTCAGGGCAAAAAATACATGCTGTCACTGACCTGGAACGCACCGATGGAAGCTTTTACTGAAAAAGATCAGTTCTTCCATGGCGTTGGCGTTGATGGCGTTTATCTCCCGTTCCATAAAGCAAACCAGTTCCTGGGAATGGAAGCACTGCCGACCTTTATCACCAATGACGTGATTAAAATGCCGGACGTCCCGCGTTATATCGCAGAATATCGCAAGCATCTGAACGAAATTTTTGGTTAACTGGTAACCTGGAATTAGAAGGAGTTAACCATGCTTACCGTTATTGCAGAAATCCGTACACGTCCAGGTCAACATCACCGCCAGGCGGTACTGGATCAATTCGCTAAAATCGTTCCAACCGTATTGAAAGAAGAAGGCTGCCACGGCTACGCGCCGATGGTCGATCATGCTGCTGGCGTCAGTTTTCAGACCACAGCCCCGGACTCAATCGTGATGGTTGAACAGTGGGAAAGCATTGCGCATCTTGAAGCGCATTTGCAGACACCGCATATGAAAGCCTATAGCGAAGCCGTGAAAGGCGACGTGCTGGACATGAGTATTCGTATTCTGGAGTCTGGCATTTAAGATTGTCGATTTGCCGGATAACGCCATAAACAGACGTATCCGGCTTATATTGCAATCCTCAGGCCTGGTAAGCCCAGCGCCACCAGGCATTCACGGTCAATTACCCTTCGAGATCCGCCAGGTCGCCTTTCTCCTGCAACCAGTTACGGCGATCTTCAGAACGCTTCTTGGCCAGCAGCATATCCATCATTGCGTTGGTACGCTGATCGTCTTCGTCATCGATGATGAGCTGCACCAGGCGGCGGGTATTCGGATCCAGCGTGGTTTCACGCAGCTGCATCGGATTCATTTCACCCAGACCTTTAAAGCGCTGCACGTTCGGCTTGCCTTTCTTGCGCTTTAACTGCTCCAGCACGCCCGCTTTCTCTTCTTCCGTCAGCGCGTAATACACCTCTTTACCGAGGTCAATACGGTATAACGGCGGCAGCGCAACATAGACGTGACCGTGTTTTACCAGCGTACGGAAGTGTTTCACAAACAGCGCGCACAGCAGCGTGGCAATGTGCAAACCATCGGAATCCGCATCCGCCAGAATACAGATCTTACCGTAGCGCAGCTGGCTCAGATCATCACTGTCCGGATCGATGCCGATCGCCACCGAAATATCGTGAACTTCCTGCGAGGCCAACACTTCATCGGAAGAGACTTCCCAGGTGTTGAGGATCTTACCTTTCAGCGGCATGATCGCCTGATATTCACGATCGCGCGCCTGTTTAGCCGATCCGCCCGCCGAGTCACCTTCGACGAGGAACAGTTCGGTGCGATTAAGATCCTGCGCGGTACAGTCCGCCAGTTTCCCCGGCAACGCCGGACCGCTGGTCAACTTTTTACGCACCACTTTTTTCGCCGCACGCAGACGACGCTGGGCACTGGAAATCGCCATCTCAGCCAGCAGTTCGGCTGATTGCACGTTCTGGTTCAGCCACAGGCTGAAAGCATCTTTCACCACGCCAGAGACGAATGCCGCGCACTGCCGCGAAGAGAGGCGCTCTTTGGTTTGTCCGGCAAACTGCGGATCCTGCATTTTTACCGACAGCACGTAAGCACAGCGATCCCAGATATCTTCCGCCGACAGCTTCACACCGCGCGGCAGAATATTGCGGTATTCACAGAACTCGCGCATTGCATCCAGCAGACCCTGGCGCAGGCCGTTAACGTGCGTACCGCCCTGCATGGTTGGGATCAGGTTCACATAGCTTTCAGTCAGCAGCTCGCCGCCTTCCGGCAGCCAGAGCAGCGCCCAGTCCACAGTTTCTGTTTCACCGCTGAAATTACCGATAAACGGTTTTTCCGGCAGCGTCGGCAGGCCATTTACCGCTTCGCTCAGATAGTCATTCAGGCCATCCTGGTAGCACCAGCGCTGTTCACTGTTATTGACCTCATCCTTAAAGGTGATCTCAACGCCTGGGCACAGCACAGCTTTGGCTTTCAGTACGTGCGTTAAGCGCGAAACGGAAAAACGCGGGCTGTCAAAGAAGCTTTCATCCGGCCAGAAGTGCACGCTGGTTCCGGTATTGCGTTTACCGCAGGTACCGACAACCTGTAAATCTTGCACCTTATCGCCGTTCTCAAACGCGATGTTGTACACCTGCCCGTCGCGGCGCACGTTCACTTCCACACGCTTCGACAGGGCGTTGACCACGGAGATCCCTACCCCATGTAAACCACCAGAGAACTGATAGTTTTTGTTGGAGAACTTACCGCCTGCGTGCAGACGACAGAGGATCAGCTCTACCGCCGGAACGCCCTCTTCAGGGTGAATGTCTACCGGCATGCCGCGGCCATCATCAATAACTTCCAGAGACTGGTCGGCATGTAAAATCACGTCCACGCGTTTTGCGTGGCCCGCCAGTGCTTCATCCACACTGTTATCAATCACTTCCTGTCCAAGATGGTTCGGACGGGTTGTATCGGTGTACATCCCCGGGCGACGGCGTACCGGCTCAAGCCCAGTGAGTACCTCAATGGCATCAGCGTTATAAGTTTGCGTCATGGTTTAAATAAGCAATTCGAATTGATCGTCAGAAACTGTGCAGTCCAAGGAAATCGACAATCGGGTTGAAATAATCTTCGAAGCCCGTGAATGCGTGGTTTCCGCCCTCAATAACTGTCTGGCGGCAGGAGGCGTAATACGCCACCGCCTGGCGGTAGTCCAACACTTCATCGCCCGTTTGTTGAAGCAGCCAGATCAAATCCGGCGCTTCCAGCGGGTCAATCTGCATGACTTTAAGATCGTAAATATGGCGTGACTCTAGCACATATTGCTGCCCCGTGTAGGGGTTCTCGTTTTGACCGAGATAGTCGACCAGCAGTTCATAAGGTCGGACAGCAGGGTTCACCACCACCGCGGGCAGCATAAAACATTGCGACAGCCAGGTGGCGTAATAGCCTCCCAGCGAGGAACCGACAATTCCCAGCGACTCTCCGCCATGTTCGAGAATGATCGATTCCAGCATCTCTGCGGCCTGGGCCGGATACGGTGGCAACTGGGGCACGATCATCTCAACGTGCGGATGATGCTCCGCCAGCCAGTTTTTCAGCAAACATGCCTTCGCCGAACGAGGAGAACTATTAAATCCGTGAAGATAAAGAAGCGTAGACATCAGTAGCCTTCTGAAGCGGTATCAGGGTGGAACCGATTACCCTGCAGACGGCGTACCTGAGTCTGCAACGTCCCGTCAGCAAAAAGCTCCAGCGTCCGCCAGCCGGGGCTGATGGTATCTAACGTGAAGTTGGAACAGTGTGGCTTAAACTACACACAGGTCGACGGCGTCGCCAGCAGCCTGCGTCCGTTCCAGTCCAAATCCAGTTCCTGATGAATATGCCCGCACAACAAATACTTGGCACGAGGATAATTCACCAGCACGTTATCCAGCTCTGCGGCATTACGCAGGCTATGCTGATCGAGCCAGCTACAACCTGCTGGCAGAGGATGATGATGCAGAAGCAGCAAAGTATTGCGCTCAGGCGCATCGGCAAGTTTACGTTCCAGCCATTCGAGCTGAAATTCGCTTAATTCACCGTGGGGAACGCCGAACACCTGGCTGTCCAGCAACAGGATTTGCCACTGTTCACCAATAAAGACGCGTTTAGCGGGTGAGATCCCCGCGTCCTGTAGCGCGCTGTACATTGCCGGCTGAAAATCGTGATTGCCCGGTAGCCAAACGCAGGGCGCACGAAAGCTTGCGATGCCCTCAGCAAAGTGCTGATAGGCCGCAGCGGATTGGTCCTGCGCCAAATCACCAGTCGCGACGATCAGATCGTATTCAGGCGACTCTGCATGTATTGCATCCAGTACGGATTGATAGCTGTCCCAGGTGTTTACACCCAGCAACGTTTCATGCTTTTCGGCAAACAGGTGAGTGTCTGTAATTTGTAAGATCCTGACTCTGGCCTCACCAGCCAAAGGAAGGGTTAACAGGCTTTCCAAATGGTGTCCTTAGGTTTCACGACGCTAATAAACCGGAATCGCCATCGCTCCATGTGCTAAACAGTACCGTAACCAGTCGGCCAGAAACTGATTAATTTGATGCTTTTCGTCGCGTTGATGCAACTTTTTATTTGGATAATCATACCGCGCTTTGAAGCGAAAGATCTGCTGACTCGAACACACTTCGGCCACCCTCGCGTCATGATACAGGCGGACTGTCAATGACGGCAGGCTCCAGTAAGTGACCGCGGGTGCCGTTTGTTCGATCGCGACAAGCGTAGTGTATCGGGTCGATTCAACGATCGTTAACCGATATTGTGCGTTTGCTACCTGATAGCTCACTGTTTCACCGGCTGCATCATTACGTGGCAGCAGGCGGCGCAATTGCGAATAGTTGGTTTCGCACAGGCGCATCATTTCAGGGAAGTCAGGTGTGTAACGCTTCATTTTTTCCACTCAGTTTTTAACTCTTGATAGTGCAGCTGTAACCATTGCAAGGCGATGACAGAAGCCGCGTTGTCGATTTTCCCCTCTTCAACCCATTGATAAGCCTGCTCCCGGCTCACCACATGAACACGAATATCTTCGTTTTCATCAGCCAGACCGTGGATCCCGCTCGCGGTCGTGGCGTCCACTTCGCCAACTAAAATAGACAGGCGCTCACTGGTGCCGCCAGGGCTTGCCAGATAGCTCAGAACGGGCTTGGTACGTTTAACTTCCAGCCCGGCCTCTTCCATCGCTTCACGACGAGCCACATCCTCAACGGTTTCGCCCTCTTCAATCATTCCGGCCACCATTTCCAGAAGCCACGGGCTTTCGCTGGTATCAAACGCCGCGATACGGATCTGCTCGACCAGAACAACTTCGTCCCGCTCAGGGTCAAAGGGTAGCAAGACTGCCGCGTGTCCGCGCTCAAAAATTTCGCGCTTTACCTCACCGCTCATACCGCCGTTAAACAGGCGATGGCGGAACCGATAAAGATCCAGTGAAAAAAAACCGCGGTATAGCGTTTCTCGTGCAATAATTTCTACATCATTTTTAGTGAAAGTCATTGGCAAGTTGTCTGGTTTACGCATTGTGCTGTCCTGAAACCAATAGTGATTAAAATGTGAATTTCAAGGTCGTTTGACTGATGTTTGAACGCCCTTGTGTTAAATTGATGCAAATTAACGCCGTATGGCACGTAACGCCAACTTTTTGAAGTGGCGGATTCTGCTAGAATCAGCAAATATTTTTACAATTTGATCAGCGCTAAATACTGCTTCACAACAAGGAATGCAAATGAAGAAATTGCTCCCCATCCTTATCGGCCTGAGCCTGTCGGGGTTCACTACTTTGAGCCAGGCAGAAAACCTGATGCAGGTTTATCAGCAAGCACGCCTGAGCAACCCGGAATTGCGTAAATCCGCCGCCGATCGCGATGCTGCATTCGAAAAAATTAACGAAGCGCGTAGCCCATTACTGCCGCAACTAGGTTTAGGTGCCGATTACACCTACAGCAATGGCTACCGTGATGCAAATGGCGTCAACTCCAACGCAACCAGCGCGTCATTACAATTGACTCAGACGCTGTTCGACATGTCTAAATGGCGTGCCCTGACGCTGCAAGAAAAAGCAGCAGGCATCCAGGACGTAACGTATCAGACCGATCAGCAAACGCTGATCCTGAATACCGCTACCGCTTATTTTAACGTACTGAACGCGATTGACGTGCTGTCTTACACTCAGGCACAGAAAGATGCGGTCTATCGTCAGTTAGATCAGACTACACAGCGTTTTAACGTGGGCCTGGTCGCCATCACTGACGTACAGAACGCCCGTTCACAATACGATACCGTACTGGCGAACGAAGTTACCGCGCGTAACAATCTCGACAACGCGGTAGAACAGCTGCGCCAGGTGACCGGTAACTACTACCCCGAACTGGCTTCGCTGAACGTTGATGGCTTTAAAACCAACAAACCGCAGGCGGTGAACGCGCTGCTGAAAGAAGCAGAAAACCGCAACCTCTCATTATTGCAGGCGCGTTTGAGCCAGGATCTGGCGCGTGAACAGATTCGTCTGGCGCAGGATGGTCACTTACCAACGCTGGGTTTGACCGCCTCTACCGGCGTTTCTGACACCTCCTACAGCGGGTCGAAAACCAACACCTCCCAGTACGACGACAGCAACATGGGCCAGAACAAAATTGGTCTGAACTTCTCGCTGCCGCTGTACCAGGGTGGGATGGTTAACTCGCAGGTGAAACAAGCGCAGTACAACTTTGTTGGCGCGAGCGAACAACTGGAAAGCGCGCACCGCAGCGTGGTGCAAACCGTGCGTTCTTCGTTCAACAACATTAATGCTTCTATCAGTAGCATTAACGCGTACAAACAAGCGGTTGTCTCTGCCCAAAGCTCTTTAGATGCGATGGAAGCAGGCTATTCCGTAGGTACCCGTACCATCGTGGATGTGTTGGATGCCACCACCACGCTGTACAACGCCAAGCAGCAACTGGCGAATGCGCGTTATACCTATCTTATCAACCAGCTTAACGTCAAATCTGCGCTCGGTACGCTGAACGAGCAGGATCTGGTGGCGCTGAATAATACGCTGGGTAAACCGATCCCGACTTCTCCGGATAACGTAGCGCCGCAAAATCCGCAGCAAGATGCCGCTGTGAATGACTTTAACAGCAACGGCAATATGCCTGCGGCTCAACCAACGGCTGCACGTTCAACCAGCAGCAACGGTAACAACCCGTTCCGTAACTGATGCTGATGACGGGGCTTCGGCCCCGTCTGAACGTAAGGCAACGTAAAGATCCGCCCCTTCTTCCGCATTCTCGCCTCTTCCCGCTTCAATTTCGACCAGTCATCCTCTATTCTGAGCAGAGTTACCACTGGGTCCTGGAAGACATAAATGAAACGGACAAAATCTATACATCACGCCTCGTTCCGCAAAAGCTGGAGCGCGCGCCACCTGACTCCTGTCGCTCTGGCAGTTACCGCTGTTTTTATGCTCGCGGGCTGTGAAAAGAGTGACGAAACGGTTTCGCTTTATCAGAACGCGGACGACTGCTCTGCAGCTAATCCGGGTAAAAGCGCCGAATGTACCACCGCGTTTAACAATGCGCTGAAAGAAGCTGAACGCACCGCGCCAAAATACGCCACTCGCGAAGACTGTATCGCTGAATTCGGCGAAGGCCAGTGCCAACAGGCACCTGCACAAGCGGGCATGGCGCCGACCGGTGAAGGCCAGGCTCAGGCGCAGAATCAAAGCAGCGGCAGCTTCTGGATGCCGCTGATGGCAGGCTATATGATGGGCCGCATGATGGGTGGCGGTATGGGCGCTCAGCAGCCGCTGTTCAGCTCGAAAAATCCGGCCAGCCCGGCATACGGCAAATATACGGATGCCGGCGGTAAAAACTACGGCGCCGCAACGCCAGGTCGCACCATGACCGTACCGAAAACCGCCATGGCGCCGAAACCGGCTACCACCTCTACCGTAACCCGCGGTGGATTTGGCGAATCTGTGGCTAAACAGAGCACCATGCAGCGTAGCGCAAGCGGTACTACCACTCGTTCAATGGGCGGCTGATCGTCATGGAAAGAGTCAGTATTGTTGAGCGCCCGGACTGGCGCGATAAAGCCACCGAATACGGTTTCAACTTTCACACTATGTACGGCGAGCCGTACTGGTGTGAGGATGCGTATTATAAGCTCACGCTTGCTCAGGTCGAAAAGCTGGAAGAGGTCACCGCAGAGCTGCATCAAATGTGTCTCAAAGTGGTGGAAAGGGTCATCGCCAGCGATGAGCTGATGACCAAGTTTCGCATTCCGAAGCATACCTGGGGCTTTGTCCGCCAGTCCTGGCTGACACAGCAGCCGTCGCTCTATTCGCGTCTCGATCTGGCGTGGGACGGCACGGGCGAGCCTAAGCTGTTAGAAAACAACGCCGATACGCCAACCTCTCTGTACGAAGCTGCGTTTTTCCAGTGGATCTGGCTGGAGGACCAACTCAATGCAGGCAACCTGCCGGAAGGCAGCGATCAATTCAACAGTCTGCAGGAAAAGCTGATCGAGCGTTTCGCCGAGCTGCGTGAGCAGTATGGTTTTCAGTTGCTACATCTGACCTGTTGTCGCGATACGGTGGAAGACCGCGGAACGATCCAGTATCTGCAGGATTGCGCTGCCGAAGCTGAAATCGCCACTGAATTCCTCTATGTCGAAGATATTGGTCTTGGTGAAAAGGGTCAGTTCACGGATATGCAAGATCAGGTCATAGCTAACCTGTTCAAGCTCTATCCGTGGGAATTCATGCTGCGCGAAATGTTCTCCACTAAGCTGGAAGACGCTGGCGTTCGCTGGCTGGAACCAGCCTGGAAGAGCATTATCTCTAACAAAGCGTTATTACCGCTGTTGTGGGAAATGTTCCCGGATCATCCGAATCTGCTGCCTGCGTATTTCGCCGAAGATGACTATCCTCAGATGGATAAATTCGTCGTAAAGCCGATCTTCTCACGTGAAGGCGCGAACGTTTCAATTATCGAAAACGGTAAAACGATCGAAGCAGTGGAAGGGCCGTACGGCGAAGAAGGTATGATCGTGCAGCAATTCCATCAGCTACCGAAGTTTGGCGACAGCTATATGTTGATCGGCAGCTGGCTAATCAACGATCAACCAGCTGGCATTGGCATTCGCGAAGACCGTGCGTTGATCACGCAGGATCTCTCGCGTTTCTATCCGCATATTTTTGTCGAATGACTGAGAGTGCCGGGTGGTAGCTGCGTCTTACCCGGCCTACAGCACGAACTGTAGGCTCGATAAGCGCAGCGCCATCGGGCATTTATCATCCGACCTGCACCGACAACATACTCAAACTTCCCATCTCAATTCCGTCAACAGGAATAGTCACCGGCTCTTTGCCATCCCAGGCACCTAATACATACAGCAGCGGCAGATAGTGATCCGGTGTCGGGTTCGATAACGATCCCCCTTCATGATCGAGATAGTTCACCAGCGGGTGCTGTTCAACCGGTCCCTGCCATGTCAGGTTTGCTTTAACATAATCGTTGAATGAGGTCGCCCACGGATATGGCGTGTTCTCACCGTGCCAACGCGCAGTGCGCAGGTTATGCACCACGTTACCGCTGGCTACCAGCATAATGCCCTCATCACGCAGTGCCGCCAGCTTGCGGCCAATTTCAAAATGCCAGGCCGCAGGTTTGGTACTGTCAATGCTCAGCTGCACCATCGGAATATCCGCATGCGGGTACATCTTGATCAGCACGCCCCATGAACCGTGGTCAAAACCCCAGGCCTCTTTGTCTAAGGTAACGGGCACCGGGGCCAGCAAGTCAACCAGATGCTGCGCCAGTTCCGGAGATCCAGGAGCCGGGTAATGGGTGTCATACAGCGCCTGTGGAAAACCGCCAAAATCGTGGATTGTTTTAGGCGCTTCCATCGCCGTCACGCCCGTGCCACGAGTGAACCAATGCGCCGAGACCACCACAATAGCTTTCGGGCGCGGCAACGTTTCCCCCAGTTGCTGCCAGGCGCGGGTATAAACGTTATCTTCCAGAACATTCATCGGGCTACCGTGACCCAAAAACAATGCTGGCATACGAGTTGAAGACATGATGATATCCTTACTGAGGGAGTCATTTTGATACCACCACAATACGCTTATTCGGCTGATGAAGAACTCAGATAACCATGATGAAGATCATCAGTTATTTTGACGATCCAACCCGGACAGCAGATTGATAAGGAGTTTTATTTGTCGATGTCAGTACCTTTACTTCTGACTTTACTGGCAGGCGCCGCCACGTTTACCGGCGCATTTCTCGGCGTGTTAGGGCAAAAACCCTCCAACCGCGTACTCGCCTTTTCGTTAGGCTTCGCCGCAGGGATTATGTTACTGATCTCACTGATGGAGATGCTCCCAGCCGCACTGGCTGCTGAAGGCATGTCGCCGGTATTGGGCTACGGAATGTTTATCGTTGGCTTACTGGGATACTTTGGCCTGGACCGCCTATTGCCGCACGCGCACCCTCAGGATCTGGTACAGAAAACCACGCGGCCTCTGCCCGGCTCCATTAAACGTACCGCGATTTTATTAACGCTCGGCATTAGCCTGCACAACTTCCCGGAAGGGATAGCGACGTTTGTTACCGCCAGCAGCAACCTCGAGCTGGGCTTTGGTATTGCCCTTGCCGTCGCATTACACAATATTCCTGAAGGATTAGCCGTTGCGGGTCCAGTCTATGCAGCCACAGGCTCCAAACGTACGGCGATATTCTGGGCCGGGATCTCGGGCATGGCGGAAATCCTGGGCGGCGTACTGGCGTGGTTAATTCTGGGGAGCCTGATCTCACCGGTAGTGATGGCGGCAATAATGGCAGCAGTCGCAGGAATTATGGTGGCGCTGTCCGTCGATGAGCTAATGCCGTTGGCAAAAGAGATCGACCCGAATAATAATCCCAGCTATGGGGTACTTTGTGGAATGTCGGTGATGGGGTTAAGTCTTGTCATCCTCCAGTCCATGGGGATCGGCTAATTCAGAGGGCGGATGCCACCCTGCTAATTTACAGCATCCGCTCATCCATAGCAGAACGTGAAGGACTATTCCTGTTCCTTAACCGCGCTGTTATCTTCGCCAGAACGACGAAAGAGTTTGTTTCGCGCCTCGAGTAATGCATCCCGGTCTTGCCGAAATGCCCGACAATAACGCTTCATATGGCAATAATAACCAACTGCAACGAGTGCAATTAATACAATCCAGTACCAGGCGATAAACATTCTTTTACCCTTAAAATTTAACATCATTAAACATTTAACGTTAAAATTTTACACAACCTTATTCTGACATACTCCTATAGTGGCATATTCCAGAAACAAATATATGATTTCGATCATATAAACCAGCAGCTATGCAAATAGTTAACACCGTTATAAAAAATAAAACAATGTCGACAAGATCACACTGCGCAATAATAAATATTGCCCTTAAAATAACGCACTCATACCATCCCAAAAATAATAAAAATTAGCACCTGTAAAATAATACATTTCATCAATATTAATATATTCACCATAAAAGTAGCATCAGCAATACCATTTTTTATTATATTCACATCGTAAAAACATAATATATTCAGCACTGTTATATTTAAAGATAATATAAGGAGATATATCCATGTTTACACAGTACCGAAAAACACTTCTAGCCGGAACGCTTGCACTGACGTTTGGCTTTGCCGCAGGGAATTCGTTTGCCGCAGGTTTCCAACCAGCCCAGCCTGCAGGAAAATTGGGTGCGATAATCGTTGACCCATACGGAAACGCCCCTCTTACCGCACTGGTTGAATTAGATAGTCACGTTATTTCGGATGTTAAAGTCACCGTTCATGGTAAAGGTGAAAAAGGAGTCCCAATTACCTATACCGTCGGCAAAGAATCCCTCGCCACCTACGATGGGGTTCCTATTTTTGGCCTTTATCAAAAGTTCGCTAATAAGGTCACTGTTGAATATAAAGAAAATGGCAAGGCCATCAAGGAAGATTACGTGGTGCAAACATCTGCCATCGTTAATCACTACATGGATAACCGTTCTATTTCCGATTTACAGCAAACAAACGTTATTAAGGTCGCACCTGGCTTTGAAGACCGTCTCTATCTGGTGAATACCCACACCTTTACCGCGCAGGGCGCAGAATTCCACTGGCATGGTGAAAAAGATAAAAATGCCGGTATCCTGGATGCTGGTCCGGCCGGTGGCGCATTACCCTTTGATATCGCACCCTTTACCTTTGTCGTTGATACGGAAGGCGAATATCGTTGGTGGCTGGATCAGGACACTTTCTATGACGGTCATGACATGGATATCAACAAGCGCGGTTACCTGATGGGCATACGGGAGACACCGCGCGGCACCTTCACCGCTGTACAGGGCCAGCACTGGTATGAGTTCGATATGATGGGCCAGATTCTGGCCGACCATAAGCTGCCGCGCGGATTCCTCGACGCATCGCATGAGTCCGTCGAAACGGTGAACGGCACCGTACTGCTTCGCGTGGGTAAACGTGATTATCGCAAGGAAGATGGCATTCACGTACAAACTATCCGCGACCAGATTATTGAAGTCGACAAATCCGGTCGTGTTGTTGACGTGTGGGATCTGACAAAAATTCTCGATCCGATGCGTGATGCACTGCTGGGTGCGTTGGATGCGGGCGCGGTATGCGTCAACGTGGACCTCGCTCATGCCGGCCAGCAGGCAAAACTGGAGCCAGATACCCCCTACGGTGATGCCCTCGGCGTGGGTGCGGGTCGTAACTGGGCGCACGTTAACTCCATCGCCTTTGACGCCAAAGATGACGCCATCATTATCTCTTCCCGCCATCAGGGGGTTGTCAAAATCGGTCGCGATAAACAGGTGAAGTGGATCCTTGCACCGTCTAAAGGCTGGAATAAGGCGCTGGCAAGCAAGCTGTTAAAACCGGTTGATGATAAAGGCAACGCACTGAAATGTGATGAAAATGGCAAGTGCGAGAATACCGATTTTGATTTTACCTACACTCAACACACCGCATGGCTCTCCAGCAAAGGAACGCTCACCATTTTTGACAACGGCGATGGCCGCGGACTCGAACAACCGGCGTTACCAACAATGAAATACTCCCGTTTCGTCGAATATAAAATTGACGAGAAAAAAGGGACCGTCCAGCAAATTTGGGAGTACGGAAAAGAGCGCGGTTATGATTTTTATAGCCCTATCACCTCGGTTATCGAATATCAAAAAGATCGCGACACCATGTTTGGCTTTGGTGGTTCGATTAATTTATTTGACGTTGGACAGCCAACCATCGGCAAAATCAACGAAATTGACTACAAAACAAAAGAAGTCAAAGTCGAAATTAATGTCCTGTCCGATAAGCCAAATCAAACTCACTACCGTGCATTGCTGGTTCATCCACGCCAAATGTTTAAATAATTACATTATATTAAGGATTAATTATGTCATCTAAATGGATCACTTCATTATTTAAAAGTGTGGTATTAACCGCCGCGCTTGCCTCACCGTTTGCAGCATCAGCGTTTACTGAAGGCACTGATTATATGGTTCTGGAAAAACCAATTCCCAATGCTGATAAGACGTTGATCAAAGTATTCAGTTACGCCTGCCCATTTTGCTACAAATATGATAAAGCCGTGACAGGGCCCGTGTCAGACAAAGTCGCCGATGTCGTTACTTTCACTCCGTTTCATCTGGAAACCAAAGGGGAATACGGTAAGCAGGCCAGTGAAATCTTTGCCGTAATGATTGCCAGGGACATGGCTGCAGGTATTTCATTGTTTGACGCCAAATCACAGTTTAAAAAAGCCAAGTTCGCTTATTACGCCGCCTACCACGATAAGAAAGAGCGCTGGTCAGAGGGTAAAGATCCCGCCTCATTCATCAAAACAGGGTTGGATGCAGCGGGCATGAGCCAGGCTGATTTTGACGCGGCATTGAAGGATCCTGCCGTCCAGCAAACGCTGGAGAAATGGAAAGCAGCATATGATGTCGCCAAAATTCAGGGCGTTCCAGCTTACGTCGTCAATGGTAAGTATCTGATCTACACCAAAAATATCAAATCTATTGATTCCATGGCTGAGCTTGTCAGAGAGCTCGCGAAAAAATAAACAGGGACCCGGCTATGGCTTTCATAAAAGGATCGTGGCGAGACTTACGCAATACACCGGTTGATACCCTGGTGAGATGGCAGGAACAGCGCTTTCTGTGGCTGTTGATGGCTTGCGCAATGGGTGGATTGATTATTCTGGCGCATTCGTTCTTCCAAATCTATCTCTACATGGCCCCCTGCGAACAATGTGTCTACATTCGCTTTGCCATGCTGGTGATGGTTTTTGGCGGATTGATTGCGGCAATCAACCCCAAAAATGTTGTTCTGAAGCTCATCGGTTGTATCGCGGCATTTTACGGCAGCATCCTGGGCATTAAGTTCTCCATCAAACTTAACAGCATTCATTATGCTGTACATAACCCGGACCCGGATTCGCTGTTTGGCGTACAGGGATGTTCCACCGATCCGACATTCCCTTTCAATTTGCCTCTGGCCAACTGGGCACCGGAGTGGTTTAAACCCACAGGAGATTGCGGCTATGACGCTCCCATCGTTCCCGACGGCGTGGCGCTCAGCAGTACGCAAAAGTGGTTTGTCGATCTGTACCAGCAGTCAGAAGGCTGGTATCTGATCCCGCCTTGGCATTTTATGAACATGGCGCAGGCCTGTTTGTTGGCCTTTAGTTTGTGCTTACTGTTGCTCGTCATTATGAGCGGCGCATGGGCATTAAAGCGGGTGAGAAC
>NZ_SZWS01000030.1:25031-30037 GCF_005281245.1 Citrobacter sp. wls826 | reverse complement strand
CGAAGCCTGGAAGATGGCTTCGGTTTTTTATGCTTACCGCGACTAACGTGGTAATTTGCGATTAGCTGGCTTTGCGCTCATGCGCCTGACGGTAAGCCACCAGGTCTTCGATAGTAACTACCGCCATATTATGCTTGCCGGCAAATTCGATACATTCTGGCGCACGCGCCATGGTGCCATCGTCATTGGTCAGTTCGCACAGCACGCCTGCCGGTTTAAACCCTGCCAGCGTCATCAGGTCGATGGTTGCTTCAGTGTGACCACCGCGGGTCAACACGCCACCTGCCTGAGCACGCAGCGGGAAAACGTGCCCCGGACGGTTAAGATCGGAAGGTTTAGCGCCATCCTGAATTGCCGCACGTACCGTAGTAACACGGTCCGCAGCGGAAACGCCGGTGGTCACGCCTTCTGCGGCTTCAATGGTGACGGTAAAACCGGTACCGTAAGCGCTGGTGTTATTTTCCACCATCATTGGCAGATCGAGCTGTTTGCGTCGGTCTTCAGTGATGCACAGGCATACAATACCGCTGCCGTGACGGATGGTCAGAGCCATCTGTTCAACAGTCATGGTTTCTGCCGGGAAAATCATATCGCCTTCGTTTTCACGATCTTCGTCGTCAAGCACCATCACACCGCGTCCTTCACGCAGCGCAGACAGCGCAAGTTCAACACGTTCGAAAGGCGTACCAAAAGAGGAAAGTAGCGTCTGATTCATGGTAAAAAAACCTCACTAAAATTATGGTTACCAGAATCAGGGCAGTCTTAGGAGTACCGTCTAAGCGGCAAAAAAATAACGTGAGCGGGTCCATGCCCGACTGGATCGTTACTCTCTCCCATCCGGACTCTAACCGTCGGCCCCGGAATTACACCGGATCTGCTGACCTTTGAGTTTGCACCCAAAGCGCTCGCGGGCTTTCAACCTGAGTTGATTTACCGCCGGTGGGGAATTTCGCCCCGCCCTGAGAATAAGCGGGTTAACTATAACGCTATTGATTACCTTCATCAACGCCTTTGCTCGTCTTAGCTTCACACAATTCTGGTTTATGCCTGTGCCAGTTCGCACTACAATAGGCAACAACACGTACCAGTTCAGGGAAACCACAATGATTGACCCGAAAAAAATTGAGCAGATTGCTCGTCAGGTTCACGAGTCGATGCCGAAAGGGATCCGCGAGTTTGGCGAAGACGTCGAGAAGAAAATTCGTCAAACGCTGCAGTCACAGCTGACCCGTCTGGATCTGGTAAGCCGTGAAGAGTTTGATGTACAGACTCAGGTTTTGCTGCGTACCCGTGAAAAGCTGGCGCTGCTTGAGCAACGTCTGACTGAGCTGGAATCGCGTGAAAAAACGGCAGAAGTTAAACCTGCTCCCGCGATCCCGTCAGTCGATCCGCAAGAGTAAAAACGACAACGGGCCGCAAGGCCCGTTTTTTCTGTTAGTGTTCCAGTTCTAGCTTCCTGGCCTCCGTCGCCTGCTGGCAGTACAGCGCATAGCGTTTGCAAAACCAGCTACGATGTTCTTCATCCATATTCCCAGTTATCGCCTGGATATCTACGGGATGGCCCTCAGCTTGCATCCTGGCAAAACTACGGGCCAGGAAATCGAAATTGTTCATTGAATACATATTGCTGTTCATGAGCATACCCTCCAGTTATTGAATATCTGTTAAGGCCATATGCTTTTTCTAATTTCAGTATTTCCCTGGATGCGAAGTTATTCTGTACATATTGTGCGCAAAACCACTGCGCTGGTTCACAGTTTCCCACGAAATCTAAGAGGGGTCGGATTTAAGGTCAGCGTGACGCACGCTTATTGTAACGTCATGTAAAAGTAAATCGGGGGGAGAAATCCCCTCTCCCCTTATTCCTTTACTCTGGGTTGAAGAAAACAGCAGCATCAACAGCAAGAAACGTATCGCATCCAAAAGTTCGATACGTTTCCAGCATTTGTTATTTATCGCTGTCTTTTTGGATCTTCTTGATGATATTGGTCGTTGAGCAGCCATCTTCAAAGTTCAGCACCAGCACTTCACCGCCATTCGCCCACACTTCTTTGCTGCCCGCAATATCTTCCGGCTTATAGTCGCCGCCTTTTACCAGCAGATCCGGCAGGATGCCGGCAATCAGACGCTGTGGTGTGTCTTCTTCAAAAGAGACCACCCAGTCGACGGCTTCCAGCGCGCCCAGCACGATCATGCGCTGTTCCAGCGGGTTGACCGGACGCGTTTCGCCTTTCAGACGTTTGGTCGAAGCATCGCTGTTTACCGCCACGATCAGACGATCGCCCAGCTTGCGCGCATTCGCCAGATAGGAAACGTGGCCAGCATGTAGGATGTCGAACACGCCGTTGGTCATCACCACTTTCTCACCGCGCTTGCGGGCGCTGGCAACGGCCTGTTTCAGCTCAGACTCGCTCATCACGCCAAAGCCAGTGTCGGCCCGACCGCGCACGGCGTTTTCCAGTTCAATCGGGGAAACGGTGGAAGTCCCCAGTTTACCGACGACAACACCCGCTGCGGCATTAGCAAAATAGCACGCCTCTTCCAGAGTGTTCCCCGCCGCCAGCGTCGCTGCCAGCACGCCGATCACCGTATCGCCCGCCCCCGTCACGTCATACACTTCCTGCGCCTGCGTCGGCATATGCAGTGGCGATTTGCCCGGTTGCAGCAGTGTCATACCCTGTTCGGAACGCGTGATCAGCAGCGCGGAAAGGTCGAAATCTGCAATCACTTTCATGCCGCGCTCAACCAGTTCATCTTCGCTTTTGCACTTACCGACCACCGCTTCAAATTCAGACAAATTCGGCGTCAGCAGCGTTGCGCCACGATAGCGTTCAAAATCGGTCCCTTTCGGATCGATAAGCACCGGCACCCCAGCCTTACGCGCCAGAGCAATCATCTGCTGCACGCTTGCCAGCGCGCCTTTGGCGTAATCGGAGAGCACCAAAGCGCCAATGGAGCCCAGAGCCTGGTTAATACGCTCATGCAGTGGCTGCGGATCCACGCCTTCAAAACCTTCTTCGAAATCCAGGCGAATCAGTTGCTGGTTGCGGGAAAGCACGCGCAGTTTGGTGATCGTCGGATGAGTTGGCACAGAAACGAAGTCACATTTTACGTTCACATCCGCCAGCGTTTTGCTCAGCGCACGCGCCGCGTCGTCAATCCCAGTCAGGCCAACCAGACGCGAATTCGCTCCCAGAGAGGCAATGTTCATCGCCACGTTTGCTGCGCCACCGGGACGTTCTTCAATGGTATCAACCTTCACCACCGGAACCGGCGCTTCAGGTGAAATACGGCTGGTAGGACCGTACCAGTAGCGATCTAGCATCACATCACCGACAACCATGACTCCTGCACGTTCAAACTCTGGCAGCGTTACTTTCATTCCTGTCTCCTGAGAGATTCTCTGAGGGTCTTAAAATTTGCGCGCGATAATAGCACACTTCACTCGGCAACCAGCCACTTCTGCCAGCTGTCACGCACAAGCGTACGTTCAGCGTCGAAGTGCTCCGGCGCCACATGGCCCGGAAGTTCCTGCAATGCAAGATGATGAAGTTCATCGCGCAGCGTCGTATAAGCACGGGTAAGCGCCAGCGCTTCCTGCTCATCCATAATGTCGTTTTGCGCCAGTAACTCCAGAATGCGCACGTTATCCGACCAGCGCGTCAGCTTCGGTTTTTCATGCGCATAGCGCAGCACCAGGTATTGCGTAATAAACTCAATGTCGGTGATGCCGCCTTCATCCGCTTTGATATCAAAACGATCGCGATGCTTATTGCCCAAATGGGCCCGCATTTTCTCACGCATTTCGCGCACATCGGTCTGCAAGGTTTTCGCATCGCGGACGAGGGTCATGATATCGCGACGAATCGCATCAAACTGAGAGGTCAACCGTGGGTCGCCGTACACCACTCGAGCGCGCACCAGCGCTTGATGCTCCCACGTCCAGGCTTCGTTGCGCTGGTAATCAGCGAAAGCCTCGGTTGAGGTCACCAGCATTCCCGCCGCGCCGGACGGACGCAACCGCGCATCCACTTCATACAAAATACCGGATGAGGTGCGGGTGCTGAAAAGGTGCATAATGCGCTGCGACAGACGCAAATAGAACTGTCGCCCGTCAATCTCACGCTCACCATCCGTCATCACGTCCATAGGACAGTCATGCAGGAAGATCAAATCAAGATCCGAACTGTAGCCCAGCTCCCAGCCGCCCAGTTTGCCATACCCGACGACGGCAAAACCGCGCCCCTCGCGCTCGTCAAGATGAGTGGGTTGCCCGTAGCGAGCGACCATCTGCATCCACGCCTGCTGGACTACCGCATCAATAATAGCTTCCGCCAGCCAGGTTAAGTGGTCGCTCACCTTCATCACCGGCAGCGTACCAGCGATATCTGCCGCGGCAATGCGCAGCAACTGCGTTTGCTTAAACTGACGCAGCGCTTCCAACTGCTGCTCTTCGTCATCTTCCGGCACGCGCAGCAAATACTGACGCAGTTCATCACGGTAGGCATCCGTCGCAGTGGGTTGATACAAGGTGTTCGGATCCAGCAGTTCATCGAGCAACAGCGGATACCGCGCCAGCTGGCTGGCGATCATCGGCGAGGCGGCACATAACGAAATCAGATGCTTAAGCGCTCCGGGGAATTCGCTCAGCAGCTCCAGATAGGTCGTACGGGTCACAATGCCTACCAGCAGCGGTGTGATGCGCGACAGTGGGACTGAGGCGTCGTCACGCGAACAGACATCGCTCAGCAGATGTGGCATTAAGTGATCCAGCACCTGGCGTCCGCGTGGGCCAATGGTGCGTTTATCCAGCTCTTTGCGAAAATCGGCAATCAGAGACAGCACGCGCCGGCGATCGTCATCCGCCAGATGCGTCAGCACCGGCGTGGTGTCATCTTCCTGTAATGCGTCCTGCCACAGTTCACGCCACTGTTCTGAGAGCGACTCTTCCTGGGTTTCTGCTTCGTCATCGCCAATCAACTCGTTAAACACCCGGCGCACGTTGT
>NZ_SZWS01000030.1:15405-24968 GCF_005281245.1 Citrobacter sp. wls826 | reverse complement strand
GTTAGCTGCTGCCAGTCATCGACGTTCATCCCCCACGCCAGCCGCGCGCGGTTCAGTTCATCGCCTGGCAACGTCTGGGTCTGCTCATCATTGATACTTTGCAGCAGGTTCTCCAGACGACGTAAATAGAGATAGGCTGCGCGCAGTTGTTCCGCGTCGGTGTCTGACAGCAGGTGCAACGCATTGATGGCGCTGAGCGTGGGTAACAGCGAGCGGGATTGCAATGACGGCTCGCGCCCACCGCGAATAAGCTGGAATACCTGCACGATAAATTCGATTTCACGAATACCGCCCGCGCCCAACTTAATGTTGTCTTTCAGACCACGGCGGCGCACTTCGCGGGCAATCATTCCTTTCATGTTACGCAGAGACTGGATCACACTGAAATCAATATAGCGGCGGAAAACAAAAGGCCGCAGCATAGCGCGAAGCTCACTGACGTAGGTACCGTCGCAATCGCCCATAATGCGGGCCTTGACCATCGCATAGCGTTCCCAGTCGCGCCCTTGTTCCTGGTAATAATCCTCCAGCGCGGAGAAGCTCAGCACCAGCGGGCCGCTGTCGCCAAACGGGCGTAAACGCATATCTACCCGATAGACAAATCCATCCATTGTGGGCTGATCCAGCACTTTGATGAGCCGCTGGCCCATACGGGTAAAGAACTGGGCGTTATCCAGCTCGCGACGTCCGCCCTGCGTACTACCGTGCTCCGGCCAGGCAAAAATCAGATCGATATCAGAGGAAAAATTCAGTTCGCCGCCGCCCAGTTTCCCCATACCTAAAATCAGCAGCGGTTGCGCAACACCTTGTGGATTACAGGGCGTACCCCATTCACGACAGCAGGCGGCGTATAACCAGTCACGCGCGGCGACGATCAGCGTTTCAGCCAAATGGCTTAGCTGCTGTAAGATACTCTCTTCCGTCACCAGCGACAGCGTCTGCGCCCAGGCGATACGCACCATGATGCGACGGCGAAACAGGCGCAGCTCACGCATCAGCGTGTTTTCATCGCTAACGTCGACCAATGCTTGCTGTAACCAATCAGCATAGTGTTGCCATTCATCCGCCCCGGGTGGCGTGCTTTCCAGTTCGACCAGCCATTCGGGATGGGCAATAATGCTGTCGCGAAAAAAATCACTGAATGTAAGCACTGACTTCGCCTGAATACTAAGCGAGGACTCAGATATTGCTGCTGGCAGCCGCTCAACAACGGTCGGCCAGTACTGCTGTAACGGTGAAGAGAGCTGCTTCATTTATGGATTATCCTTTGAATAGTACCGGGCAGCGGCATGTTGCCTTATCCAGCCTGCATGACGCTTCCGCCCATCGCGTAGGCCTGATAAGCGCAGCGCCATCAGGCATCCCGGCCTCACCCTGATTATCGTTTTCCGCTGTGCAGCCAGAACGGTTCCAAAGCAATCGCCTCGTTGCGGAAGTGTTCAATTTCAATGTATTGGTTAGCCGCAATGGCGTGACGTAAACCCTGCCAGGTGGCGATCCATTCCGATGCGACATTTTCGTCGTAGTATCCCGCCAGCATCAGCATGCTATCAATATTGCGCGTCAGGCGCGGAAGTTGATCGGCGTACTGATCGCCCAGCGGCTGAGCAAAAGCTGTTTTCAGTTCAGCGGCATGGCGCGAGAGATGGGTATCTGAGAAACGCTTAAAGGAGTCGGCTATTTTACCCTGCGCCTTCGCATCAAGGAACGGCTGCCACCCTTTGGTCACCAGCCATTCGGTCAGCGCCAGCTTGGCCATCGCCGTTTGCGTGCTGTAAACCGCGGAAACGGCAGAAACGTCAGACGCAATGATCGCTTCCGACTGGGTCAGCAAATCACGTAAGTGAGCACTCGCTTTTCGCGGCACATTACCGCCAAACAGCATCAGAATGTGACGCACCAGGCCCATCGCAGCCAGCACCTCGGCTTTCGCCCCTTTGACGCCGCGCACCCACAGCTCTTCATGGTACTGCCACTGTGATAATGCCAGCTCCAGCGCCGCTTCCAGCCCTTGCTCAATACTCGCTTTTGCCGGAACCTTCAAAATGCGCGTCGGTTTGAGTTCACGCGGTGCATTCCCCTGAGCCAGATGATAGCCGCGCGCCGCTTTACTCAGGCTGCCCTGGCGTAAACCGGTTTGCGATACCAGCTGGTTTGCCAGCTTCAATACTGCTCGGGTATCGCCGCTTAACAGCTCCAGTTCAAGCTCACAGATAGGTTCAGCCAACTCGCCCGCTTTCACTTCCCCGAGATCGAGGGCCATTTCAATGCGGCTACCGTCGATATCAAGGTGCCATTTCTCACGGTAAAAATCGGTGCTGAAGAGCGGCTGTACCTGAGAGGCAAGTTCAGCGGGCAGTTCGCCATCAGGCCAGACTTCCGTTGGAAACAGGGAGAGATCCAACTCTGGCGCGTTCAGCGCAACGTTAAACTCCGGCCGCTGATGCAGGCCAACCGTCACTCGTCCGGCAATTTTCATGGTCATTTCGTAATGACCGTTCTCACCGCGAATACGCAGCCCCATATCGTGACCACGCAGCCACGCATCGGGCGTTTCGTAGTAGATATTCAGCAACTGGCTGGGCGCATGATGCTCTCCCCCCAGCGTATTCAGACGTTCACGTAGCGCATCTACAGCGTCACTATTGACGATAAATTTTAATTCGATTTCCTGGGCCATGGTCTTGTACTTATGGGTTATGTCACAGTTGAGAAAACTGACTGCGAACTAAGCTCGTTCTTTATGGTCAGTAGATAGTATTTTGCGCCAAATTGCCATGCAACGAGCAATTTGACGGGCGTAAAAGTTTCGAGTGGTGGCAAAAAGGACACAGATGATTCCGATTGATGTCGAATGCTTTGCGTAGAGACACTGATGCCACTACTATCGTTCCACTTTCTATGACAATAACGACAGCCTGATGCCAAAATTACGCCTGATTGGATTAACTTTACTCGCACTTAGCGCCACTGCAGTCTCTCATGCCGAAGAAAAGCGCTATGTTTCTGACGAACTGAACACCTGGGTCCGCAGCGGTCCGGGAGATAATTATCGCCTCGTGGGTACGGTTAACGCCGGCGAGGAAGTCACGCTATTACAGACCGATGCCAACACTAACTACGCCCAGGTGAAAGACAGCACCGGACGTACCGCCTGGATCCCACTGAAAGAGCTGAACAGTACGCCGAGCCTGCGTACCCGCGTTCCCGATCTGGAAAACCAGGTTAAGACCTTGACCGATAAGCTCAATAATATCGACACCACGTGGAATCAGCGCACCGCCGATATGCAGCAAAAAGTGTCGCAAAGCGACAGCGTAATCGACGGGCTGAAACAAGAAAACCAGAAGCTGAGGAACGAGCTTATCGTGGCGCAAAAGAAGGTCAGCGCAGCCAACCTTCAGCTTGATGACAAACAGCGCACCATCATCATGCAGTGGTTTATGTACGGCGGCGGCGTGCTGGGTCTTGGTTTGTTGCTCGGCCTGGTTCTGCCACACATGATCCCCAGCCGTAAACGCAAAGATCGCTGGATGAACTGAATCGCCTTCTCCGCCACACTGACATATGATTAAGGGATCATAATTTCAAAAGGAAAGTGGCGTGAAGATTTATCTGGTCGGTGGTGCTGTTCGGGATGCGTTATTAGGGCTACCGATTAAAGATAAAGATTGGGTTGTTGTCGGGGCCACGCCGCAAGAGATGCTCGACGCGGGCTACCAGCAGGTAGGCCGCGATTTTCCCGTGTTTCTGCATCCGCAAACCCGGGAAGAGTATGCGCTGGCGCGTACCGAACGCAAATCAGGCTCGGGGTATACCGGATTCACCTGTTACGCCGCGCCGGATGTGACGCTGGAGGCCGATCTTCAGCGTCGCGATCTGACCATCAACGCAATGGCCCGCGATGACGACGGCGAGATTATCGATCCGTATAACGGACGCGACGATCTGGAAAACCGTCTGCTACGCCATGTGTCCCCCGCCTTTAGCGAAGATCCATTGCGCGTGCTGCGCGTGGCGCGCTTTGCTGCCCGCTATGCGCACCTCGGTTTTCGTATCGCTGAAGAAACCATGACGCTGATGCGCGATATGAACTCCGCAGGGGAACTGGAACACCTGACGCCAGAGCGGGTGTGGAAAGAAACAGAAGGTGCTTTAACCACCCGTAACCCACAGGTATTTTTTCAGGTCCTGCGCGACTGCGGCGCACTGCATGTCCTGTTTCCGGAAGTAGATGCCCTGTTTGGCGTTCCCGCGCCCGCGCAATGGCATCCGGAAATTGATACAGGTATTCACACGCTGATGACGCTGTCGATGGCGGCCATGTTAAGTCCGGAGGTCGACGTGCGTTTCGCCACGCTGTGCCACGATCTTGGCAAGGCATTGACGCCAAAAGCGCTGTGGCCACGCCACCACGGTCACGGTCCGGCTGGCGTGAAGCTGGTCGAGCAACTGTGCCAACGCCTGCGCGTGCCGAATGACATCCGTGATTTAGCCAAACTGGTAGCCGAGTTCCACGACCTCATTCATACCTTCCCGATCCTGCAGCCGAAAACCATCGTTAAGCTGTTTGATTCCATCGATGCCTGGCGCAAACCGCAGCGCGTGGAGCAAATCGCCCTGACCAGCGAGGCCGACGTGCGTGGGCGAACCGGTTTTGAAGCGGCGGATTATCCGCAAGGCAGGCTGTTGCGTGAAGCCTGGCAGGTTGCGCAGGCGGTACCAACGAAAGACGTCGTTGAGGCGGGATTCAAAGGTCAGGCTATTCGCGAGGAACTGACCCGGCGTCGGATCGCGGCGGTGGCCGCCTGGAAAGAACAACGTTGCCCAAAAGCATAGACAGTGCATTGCCGGATAAGCGTTAACGCCGCTATCCGGCAAGCTAGTAAAATCAGAAGAACACGACGTAAACGGCAGCCGCCACAATAAAGCGGTAAATCGCAAACGGAATAAACGAGATGCGCTTAATCAGCTGCAGGAAGGTTTTGATCGCCACCAACGCCACGATAAACGCCGTCACGAAACCAACTGCAAACATCGGAATATCTGATGCGCTGAGGAACGTCCAGCTTTTGTAGAGATCCAGCGCCGTTGCGCCCATCATCATCGGCACGGCCAGCAGGAAGGAGAATTCGGAGGCCGCGTAACGGCTTACTCCCATCAGCATACCGCCAGAAATCGTCGCCCCGGAGCGAGAAAAACCCGGCCACAGCGCCAGACACTGGAAACAGCCAATCATAAACGCCTGGCGATAGGTCATATCATCCAGACCCGGCGCACGCGGCTCTTTCGGCTTCAGGCATTCTGCGGCAATCAGCAGCACGCCCCCTACCACCAGCGCATACATCACGTTGATCGGGTTAAACAGCGATTTGATGATGTCGTGGAAAATCAGTCCCAGTACGACGGCAGGAACCATCCCCAACAGGATATGGCCCAGCGTCAGCCGACCTTTGCCAGTGCCTTCATGTGGGACCTTACCGAAGTGAATGCCAATCAGGCCAAACAGGCGTCGCCAGAACATCACCACGACCGCCAGGATAGAGCCCAACTGGATAACCACCTCAAATGTTTTTGCGGTATCACCCTCAAAACCCAGCAAGTGGCCAACAATAATCATATGGCCGGTACTGGAAACGGGTAAAAACTCCGTCAATCCTTCGACCACACCCAAAATTGCCGCCACCAGCAGCGAGTGCATATCACTCATTAATGAACCTCTAGATAGATAAACCACGGCGAAAACGAGCCGACATAAAGACCCTTTTATACCCGTTTGGTTTAGATATTATTATTTTAATTATTTTCTTTCAGATTATTGCCACGCTCAATGATAACCCCGACGTTCGCCGCACGGGCTACCGCGCCAGGTTTACTGAGTTTGATCCGCACCCATGGAGAATTAAAACGGCTCAGCAGCAGATCCGCCACCTCTTCCGCCACGCGTTCGACCAGCGCAAAGCGCCCGCCTTCCACATGATTAACAACCGTTTGAGCAATATCAGCATAGCTCAGGCAATCAGCCACATCATCGCTTTTAGCCGATTTACGGTTGTCCCACGCCATTTCGATATCGAACACCAACTGTTGTTCGATCGTTTGTTCCCAGTCGTAAACACCAATAGTGGTGATTACAGAAAGTTGCTCTATAAATACAATATCCATCACGACCTGCCTGCTTTTTGGCTAACCCGGATACCACTTCCGGCGAAATATGCGTATTATCCACAGAAGTAGCGTTTTACACGACATTTTCAAAACGGAACAGCTTATGAGTGCAATCGCGCCTGGAATGATTATCTTCGCGTACCTCTGTGGCTCAATTTCCAGTGCTATTCTGGTATGCCGCCTTGCTGGATTACCGGACCCGCGTGACAGCGGATCTGGGAATCCGGGCGCGACAAACGTATTGCGCATCGGTGGCAAAGGAGCCGCCGTCGCGGTGCTGATTTTCGACGTCCTGAAAGGTATGTTACCCGTCTGGGGTGCCTATGCGCTAGGCATTAGCCCCTTCTGGCTGGGATTGATCGCGATCGCCGCCTGTCTGGGTCACATTTGGCCGGTCTTCTTCGGCTTTAAAGGTGGGAAAGGCGTTGCCACCGCCTTTGGCGCAATTGCGCCGATTGGTTGGGATTTAACCGGCGTGATGGCCGGAACCTGGCTGCTGACCGTCTTATTAAGCGGCTATTCATCACTAGGCGCTATCGTCAGCGCGCTGATCGCCCCCTTTTACGTCTGGTGGTTCAATCCCCAGTTCACTTTCCCGGTGTCCATGCTGTCGTGCTTAATTCTGTTACGCCACCATGACAACATTCAGCGTCTGTGGCGTCGTCAGGAGCCAAAGATCTGGACCAAGCTGAAGAAAAAACGCGAAAGAGACCCAGAGTGATTTTAATGTCGGATAGCGACGCAACAGCGTCTTATCCGGCGTGGGGAATGTGATACCCCTCTACCGGTTTGCCTAATCGGTGCTGGCACCACGTCGCCAGAAACTCCACGCACACCCGAAGCTTCACGCTGCGATACAGCGGCTCCTGATAAACCGCCCAGATATTGGCGCTTTGCGCATAGTCCGGCAGCACGCGCACCAGTTCACCGCTTGCCAGAAACGGCTGCAGGTCCCATTCGGAACGCAGCATAATCCCTTTTCCCTGTAGCGCCCACTGCAACACAATCTCGCCGCTGTTAGAGGAAAGATGTCCCGCCACCTTGATCGACTTTTTCTCCTGGCCGTTATCCAGCTCCCACACCCCGTGCGTCATATCGCGTTCTTTAGTGACCAGGCAATCATGACGACTTAATTCCTGCAGCATTGTCGGCTCACCGTATTTTTGTAAATACGTCGGCGCTGCACATAATATTCTTCTATTTTTCGTTAACAAATGCGCAATATAATAATCCGGAATCTCGTCATTAATACGAATATCCAAATCGATATTATCCTGCGCCAAATCAATTTGCCGATCATAAAGTTCAAAATGCACCTGTAATTCAGGGTAGCTATGCATCAGTTCGGTAATAGCCGGTGCAATATAACTGCGCCCAAAGCCAAAGCTACAGCCGATACGAATCATCCCTGCCGGGCGTGTTTTGAGTTGCGTGACGTCATCGACCAGATGCTGATAGCCCGCAAGAATAGCCTGCGCATGTTCATAACAACGTTGACCACTCTCCGTGAGTGTCACGCCGCGCGCGGAGCGGCTTAGCAGCGTCGTCCCCAGCGTGGACTCAAGGATCTGAATGCGTTTCGTCACAAACGCGGGCGTTTGGCCCAGCGCCGCGGCGGCGGCACTGAAGCTGCCGCTATGAACAATTTCAACCAGGACCTGCAGGTCTTTCGCGAGGGGATACGTGTTCAGCATGATAGGTATATCCGTAAAGTTGTTAACCGCAGTGTAATTCCCTCATGCGTATTAAACCCTGCCTTTGCGCAATTTTTATTGCTTATCTGAACATCATTCACGATCTGTTAATTGGATATTCACAGTGGCAAATAATATAAACCCACATTTTTAGTGGTAGTTTGTGGCGGAGAATTTATTTCCAGACAAATAAAAGAACTGGAGTTAACAAGATGAGCAATCAAAATAACCAAAATGCGATAACTACGCTGACAAACATTGTCGCCGATTTTACCGCCATGATTTCTACCCGCATGCCTGACGACGTCGTAGATAAATTAAAACAGCTGCGTGAAGGCGAAACTTCACCGATGGGTAAAATCATCTACCACACCATGTTTGACAACATGCAGAAAGCTATCGACCTGAACCGTCCGGCCTGTCAGGACACCGGCGAGATTATGTTCTTTGTGAAGGTCGGCTCCCGTTTTCCGCTGCTGGGCGAACTGCAAAGCATCCTGAAACAGGCCGTTGAAGACGCCACGGTAAAAGCGCCGCTGCGCCATAACGCGGTCGAGATTTTTGACGAAGTGAATACCGGCAAAAATACCGGTACCGGTGTGCCGTGGGTCACCTGGGACATCATCCCTGATAACGACGACGCGGAAATCGAAGTCTACATGGCAGGCGGCGGTTGTACGCTGCCGGGACGTTCAAAAGTGTTAATGCCTTCTGAAGGCTACGAGGGCGTGGTGAAATTTGTCTTCGAAAATATCTCCACGTTGGCAGTCAACGCTTGTCCGCCGGTGCTGGTGGGCGTAGGTATTGCCACCTCTGTGGAAACCGCCGCCGTCCTTTCTCGTAAAGCGGTGCTACGTCCTATCGGATCACGTCATCCGAATCCAAAAGCGGCCGAACTGGAACTGCGTCTTGAAGAAGGGCTGAACCGTATGGGCATTGGCCCGCAAGGGTTGACCGGGAATAGCTCGGTGATGGGCGTGCATATCGAATCCGCCGCACGCCATCCGTCGACTATCGGCGTTGCCGTTTCTACCGGCTGCTGGGCACACCGTCGCGGCACACTGTTAGTTCATGCTGACCTCTCCTTCGAAAACCTGTCTCACACCCGGAGCGCGTTATGAAAAAGATCCTCACAACCCCGATCAAAGCCGAAGATCTGGCCGACATTCGCGTTGGCGATGTCATCTACCTGACCGGTACGCTGGTGACCTGTCGTGACGTGTGTCACCGCCGCCTGATCGAACTGAAGCGCCCGATTCCTTATGACCTGAACGGCAAAGCCATTTTCCACGCGGGGCCCATCGTACGTAAGAACGGTGAAAAATGGGAGATGGTCTCCGTTGGCCCAACCACCAGCATGCGTATGGAAGCGTTTGAGAAAGACTTTATCGAGCAGACGGGCGTCAAACTGGTGGTCGGCAAGGGCGGCATGGGACCGCTAACGGAAGCAGGCTGCAAGCAGTTTAAAGCGCTGCACGTAATCTTCCCGGCAGGCTGTGCGGTCGTGGCGGCAACCCAGGTTGAAGAGATCGAAGAGGTACACTGGACCGAACTTGGCATGCCGGAATCCCTGTGGGTATGTCGGGTTAAAGAGTTCGGCCCGCTGATCGTTTCCATCGATACCCACGGCAATAACCTGATCGCCGAAAACAAAAAGCTGTTCGCTGAACGTCGCGATCCTATCGTCGATGAAATCTGCGA
>NZ_SZWS01000030.1:9181-15326 GCF_005281245.1 Citrobacter sp. wls826 | reverse complement strand
CCCGGAGAGGCGCTGCGCCTCTCCCTTTTCGTAGGGATACAACAATGGCACCTTTAGCTGGTTGGTGGCGATACCTGGCTCCGCTGGTGGTCATCGCCATTATTGCTGTACTGCCCGTCCCCAACGGTCTTGAGAGCCACACCTGGCTCTATTTTGCCGTTTTTACCGGTGTGATTGTGGGCCTTATTCTGGAACCTGTACCGGGCGCGGTGGTAGCGATGATTGGCATTTCGATTATCGCCGTCCTTTCACCGTGGCTGCTGTTCAGCCCGGAGCAACTCGCGCAGGACGGTTTTAAATTTACCGCCAAATCGCTGTCATGGGCGGTATCAGGTTTTTCAAACTCGGTAATCTGGCTTATCTTCGCGGCCTTTATGTTTGGTACCGGCTATGAGAAAACCGGGCTCGGTCGACGTATCGCGCTGATGCTGGTGAAAAAGATGGGGCACCGGACGCTGTTTCTCGGCTATGCGGTGATGTTCTCTGAACTTATCCTCGCTCCCGTCACGCCGTCCAACTCCGCGCGCGGGGCCGGAATAATCTACCCGATTATCCGCAACCTGCCGCCGCTGTATAACTCGCAGCCCAATAGCGCCAGTTCTCGCTCCATTGGCTCGTACATTATGTGGATGGGCATTGTCGCCGACTGCGTCACCAGCGCCATTTTCTTAACGGCGATGGCGCCGAACCTGCTGTTAATCGGCCTGATGAAAGGCGCGTCCCACACGGCGCTGAGCTGGGGCGACTGGTTCTTAGGCATGCTGCCGCTGAGTATTTTACTGGTGCTGATTGTGCCCTGGCTGGCGTACGTGTTGTATCCACCGGTGCTGAAATCCGGCGATCAGGTTCCGCGCTGGGCGGATACAGAGCTAAAAGCAATGGGACCGCTCTGCGCACGCGAGAAAAAGATGTTGGTGCTGATGGTCGGCGCACTGGTGCTGTGGATCTTCGGCGGCGATTACATTGACGCCGCGATGGTCGGATACAGCGTAGTGGCGTTGATGCTGGTACTGCGCATCATTAGCTGGGATGACATCGTCAGTAATAAAGCCGCGTGGAACGTCTTTTTCTGGCTGGCCTCGCTGATAACGCTGGCGACCGGGCTCAATAACACCGGTTTTATTACCTGGTTCGGCAAGCTGCTGGCAAACGGGTTGAGCGGTTATTCGCCGATGATGGTGATGGTGGCGCTCATTGTGGTGTTCTATTTGCTGCGCTACTTCTTTGCCAGCGCCACGGCGTATACCTCCGCCCTGGCGCCGATGATGATTGCCGCCGCACTGGCAATGCCGGAAATTCCACTTCAGGTCTTCTGCCTGATGGTCGGCGCAGCCATTGGTCTCGGCAGCATTCTGACCCCGTATGCCACCGGTCCTAGCCCTATCTACTACGGCAGCGGCTATTTGCCGACGGTAGATTACTGGCGACTCGGTGCTATTTTTGGCCTGATTTTCCTTGTGCTGCTGGTGATTACCGGTCTGGTCTGGATGCCCCTCGTTTTACTGTAAAACCCCATTGGGGCGGCATATTGTCGCCCCTTTATCCATAAGCTTCTCATATGATCGATTTCCCGATGTGCTGAGGCATACTTTTTTGTATGCAAACACCCTCATGCTGATAAGGGAAACGCTCTGGACACGGTTGCGCACGAGACACTCACACGGGGCTGGCAGGCCGAACTGGATCTGCATTTCACCCGCACTGGGCACAACACGGTGCTCGCCTCGGCGCGTCATCATGGTCCATTGACGGTTCAGCGTCCGTTTTACCCGGAAGAGGACGTCTGCCACCTCTATTTGCTTCATCCACCCGCGGGGATCGTCGGCGGGGATGAACTACACATTGCCGTAACTCTCAACGAAAACAGTCATGTGTTAATCACCCAGCCCGGCGCGGGAAAGTTTTATCGCAGCGGTGGGCCGCAGGCGTTGCTGCGCCAACATTTCACGCTCGCCCCGCACGCCACGCTGGAGTGGCTCCCCCAGGATACGATCCTCTTTCCTGGCGCCAACGCCACTATCCAGTCCGTCTTTCACATCGCGTCAGAGAGTCGACTGCTGGCCTGGGATCTGCTGTGTCTCGGGCGACCGGTTATGCAGGAGTCCTTCAGCCACGGCTCGCTGCAAAACCGTCTGGAAGTGTGGCGAAATGGGCAGCCGCTGCTGATAGAGCGCTTGCAGTTGCAGAAGGGGGAGCTGAGCGGCGTCGCGCACCATCCCTGGGTCGGCACGTTGCTGTGTTATCCGGCCACTGAAAACATGCTGGAAGGCACGCGCGAGCGGCTGACGCCGCTTGGCGATTACGCCGGGGCAACGCTTAACGACTCACTGCTGACGATCCGCTTTCTTGCCAACGACAACCTGATTGTTCAGCGCGTTATGCGTGACATCTGGCAATTTCTGCGCCCGCTTTTGACACACAAACCGCCCGTACTACCGCGAATCTGGCAAACCTAAGAGACCCCGTATGGAACTGACCCCCAGAGAAAAAGACAAGCTGTTGCTGTTTACCGCCGCGCTGGTGGCAGAACGTCGCCTGGCCCGCGGGCTGAAGCTGAACTATCCGGAATCGGTGGCGCTAATTAGCGCTTTCATCATGGAAGGGGCACGCGATGGTCAAACCGTGGCCTCGCTGATGGAAGACGGGCGTCACGTCCTGCGCCGCGATCAGGTGATGGAAGGCGTACCGGAGATGATCCCAGATATTCAGGTTGAAGCGACGTTTCCGGACGGATCAAAGCTGGTCACCGTCCACAACCCGATCGTTTAAGGAGCGGCAATGATCCCAGGTGAATATCAGATAGCCAAAGGCAATATCGCGATCAATCAGGGGCGGGAAACCTGTACGATCGTGGTGGAAAATCATGGCGACAGACCCATCCAGGTGGGATCGCACTATCACTTTTCCGAGGTGAACCCGGCGCTGCGCTTTGACAGGCGGGCTGCACGCGGCTTTCGTCTAAACATTCCTGCGGGCACAGCGGTACGTTTTGAGCCGGGACAAAAACGCGAAGTCGAACTGGTGCGCGTCGCTGGCGCACAAAGGATCGTGGGTTTTCGCAGCGAAGTGATGGGCGTTCTGGAGGCAAATGATGAGTGAAATTTCACGGCAGGCTTACGCCGACATGTTTGGCCCAACCACCGGCGATAAGGTACGCCTGGCGGATACCGACCTGTGGATCGCGGTGGAAAAAGACTTCACCACCTACGGCGAAGAGGTCAAATTTGGCGGCGGGAAAGTGATCCGCGACGGCATGGGTCAGGGACAAATGCGCGCGCAAGCGTGTGTGGATCTGGTGATAACCAACGCCCTGATCGTCGATCACTGGGGGATCGTGAAAGCGGATATCGGCATCAAGGACGCCAGGATCTTCGCCATCGGCAAAGCGGGTAATCCTGATATTCAGCCCGACGTCACGATCCCGATCGGCGTGGGAACTGAAGTCATCGCCGGGGAAGGCAAGATCGTCACCGCGGGCGGCGTGGATACGCATATTCACTGGATCTGCCCACAGCAGGCACAGGAGGCGCTGGTTTCCGGCGTAACGACGATGATCGGCGGCGGCACCGGCCCGGCAGCAGGAACTAACGCCACCACCTGCACGCCGGGTCCGTGGTACATCGCGCGCATGCTGCAGGCGGCAGACGCCTTGCCGGTTAACATCGGTTTGCTGGGTAAAGGCAACGGCTCAAACCCTGACGCCCTGCGCGAGCAAATCACCGCGGGCGCCATTGGCCTGAAAATCCATGAAGATTGGGGCGCTACGCCAGCCGCCATCAACTGTTCCCTGGAAGTAGCAGAGGAGATGGATATCCAGGTGGCGCTGCACAGCGATACGCTCAATGAGTCCGGTTTCGTTGAAGATACGCTGGCGGCGATTGGCGATCGCACCATTCATACTTTCCACACCGAAGGCGCGGGCGGCGGCCATGCGCCAGATATCATCACCGCCTGCGCGCATCCGAATATTCTGCCCTCCTCCACTAACCCGACGCTGCCCTATACCGTCAACACCATCGACGAGCATCTCGACATGCTGATGGTTTGCCACCACCTCGATCCGGATATCGCCGAAGACGTGGCCTTTGCCGAATCACGCATTCGCCGGGAAACGATCGCTGCCGAAGATGTGCTGCATGACATTGGCGCGTTTTCCCTGACCTCGTCCGATTCACAGGCGATGGGACGCGTGGGCGAAGTGATCCTGCGCACCTGGCAGGTGGCGCACCGCATGAAGGTTCAGCGTGGTCCGCTGGCAGAAGAAACAGGCGACAACGACAACCAGCGCGTTAAACGCTACGTCGCCAAATACACCATCAACCCGGCGCTAACCCACGGCATCGCCCACGAAGTTGGCTCCGTTGAGCCTGGCAAACTGGCCGATCTGGTGCTGTGGTCCCCAGCCTTTTTTGGCGTAAAACCAGCGACGATCGTAAAGGGCGGGATGATCGCGTGTGCGCCGATGGGCGATATCAACGCCTCGATCCCCACCCCGCAGCCGGTGCATTACCGCATGATGTTCGGCGCACTTGGCGCGGCGCGGCATCGTACTCGACTGACCTTTATTTCGCAGGCCGCTAACGCGCAAAACATCCCGCAGCAGCTCAATTTGCAAAGCGCCATCGCCGTCGTCAAAGGCTGTCGGACGGTGAAAAAGGCCGACATGATCCACAACGGCCTGCAACCCAATATCACCGTCGATGCTCAGACTTATGAGGTGCGCATTGATGGCGAACTTATCACCAGCGAACCGGCAGACGTTTTGCCGATGGCGCAACGCTATTTCTTGTTTTGAGGAGTGACGATGATCTACCTGACCCAACGCCTTGACCACGCCCACCGCGTCACCGCAAGCATCACGCTACCCATTGATATTCGAGTAAAAAGCCGTGCCAGAGTGACGCTGAACGACGGTCGCGAAGCCGGGCTAATGCTTCCGCGCGGTTTGCTGTTACGCAGTGGTGATCTGCTGACCACCGAAGATGGCAGCGAGGTGATCGAAGTGATCGCCGCGCCGGAGTCGGTTTCCGTGGTGCGCTGCGCCGATCCTTTCCTGCTCGCCAAAGCCTGTTATCACCTCGGCAATCGCCACGTTCCGCTGCAAATTCTGCCGGATGAGTTGCGCTACCATCACGATCATGTGCTGGACACCATGTTGCGCCAGTTCAACCTGGAGGTGACGTTTGCTCAACTACCGTTTGAACCGGAAGCAGGCGCTTATGCCAGTGAATCACACGGGCATCATCACGCCCATGCGCACTGATGCATAACATCCAACAGCTGCGTCTGATGCAGCTTGCCAGCAGCGCTCTCCCGGTGGGGTCGTTTACCTGGTCCCAGGGTCTGGAGTGGGCGGTTGAAATCGGCTGGGTGAAAAGCGCCGATGACTTCTCTGACTGGCAAATCCAGCAGATGGAGCAGAACTTCTTTACCGTCGACCTACCGCTACTGGCGAGACTGTATCGCGCCTGCGAGCAGGACGATCTGGCTGCAGCACGCCGCTGGAGCGCTTACCTGTTGGCCTGTCGGGAAACCCGCGAACTACGGGATGAAGAACGCAGTCGGGGCGCGGCGTTTACGCGGCTGGTCATCGACTGGGAAGCTGATTGCTCGCGGGAGTGGCGCGCGCTCTTTGTCGACAGCCAACTCTGCGGTATGGCCTGGCTGGGCGTGCGCTGGAAAATCCCCCTGACGGAGCTGGCATTAAGCCTCGGCTACAGCTGGATTGAGAGCGCAGTGATGGCTGGCGTCAAACTGGTCCCTTTTGGGCAGCAGGCGGCCCAGCGTTTGATCATTGCGCTCTGCAATCGGTATGCGCAAGGTCTGGCACAGGCGCTGGCGTGTCCTGACGCCAGCCTCGGCTCAGCAACGCCGTTGGCGGCCATCGCATCTGCCCGGCATGAAACCCAATATTCCCGATTATTCCGCTCCTGAGGAGAAAAAATGAGTAACAACAAGCATCCCCTGCGCGTGGGCGTTGGCGGCCCGGTTGGCTCCGGCAAAACGGCGCTGCTGGAAGCGTTATGCAAATCCATGCGCAGCAGCTATCAACTGGCGGTGGTGACCAACGATATCTATACCAAAGAAGATCAGCGCATTCTCACCGAGGCTGGCGCACTGGAGCCAGACAGGATCGTCGGCGTGG
>NZ_SZWS01000030.1:8734-9148 GCF_005281245.1 Citrobacter sp. wls826 | reverse complement strand
CGGTTGCCCGCACACCGCTATCCGTGAAGATGCGTCGATGAATCTGGCCGCCGTAGAGGCGCTGAGCGAGAAATTCGGCAATCTGGATCTGATTTTTGTGGAAAGCGGCGGCGATAACCTGAGCGCCACCTTCAGCCCGGAATTAGCGGATCTGACGATCTATGTGATCGACGTTGCCGAAGGTGAGAAGATCCCGCGTAAGGGTGGCCCGGGGATCACCAAATCTGATTTTCTGGTGATCAATAAAACCGATCTGGCCCCTTACGTGGGCGCCTCGCTGGAGGTGATGGAGCGCGATACCCTACGCATGCGCGGCGAGCGTCCGTGGACGTTTAGTAATTTAAAATCCGGAGAGGGTCTGGAAAAAATTATCGCGTTTCTGGAAGAGAAAGGGATGCTGCGGGAGTAGAGAGT
>NZ_SZWS01000030.1:0-8675 GCF_005281245.1 Citrobacter sp. wls826 | reverse complement strand
TGGCGCTACGCTTACCGGGCCTACAATATTATGTGCTTATGCCGCCGGTAATTCCGCCAGCGGCCAGCGAGGACGCACGGTCACGCCAAGATCCGCCGTTGCACCCGCTCTAAAACGCACCATGCCCGCGTAGGCGATCATCGCCCCGTTATCGGTGCAAAATTCCGGACGTGCGTAAAACACTTCGCCACGACGTTTTTGCATCATCTCGGCCAGTTTTGCGCGCAGCGTACGGTTAGCGCTCACGCCCCCCGCCATCACCAGACGTTTAAAACCGGTTTGATCCAGCGCGCGTTTACACTTGATCATCAGCGTATCAACCACAGCATCTTCAAACGCACGAGCGATATCTGCACGCGTCTGATCGTCATTTTCATTATTACGAATGGTATTCGCGGCGAAGGTTTTCAGGCCGGAGAAGCTGAAATCCAGACCCGGACGGTCGGTCATCGGGCGCGGGAAGACAAAGCGTTTTTCAACGCCTTGCGATGCAAGCTTTGACAGCATTGGGCCGCCAGGATAATCCAGCCCCAGCAGCTTGGCCGTTTTATCGAACGCTTCACCAGCGGCATCATCTATCGATTCACCCAGTAATTCATACTGCCCAATACCGGTGACGCTGATCAGCTGCGTGTGACCGCCGGAAACCAGCAGCGCAACGAACGGGAAAGCAGGGGGATTATCTTCCAGCATCGGCGCCAGCAGATGCCCTTCCATATGGTGCACAGGAATTGCCGGTACGCCCCAGGCGAACGCCAGCGAACGTCCTACGGTTGCGCCGACCAGCAGCGCGCCAACCAGACCAGGACCTGCGGTATACGCCACCGCATCAATCTCTTTTGCCGTCAGTCCCGCTTCTTTCAGCGCGGCCTGGATCAGCGGTACGGTTTTACGTACGTGATCGCGCGAGGCCAGTTCTGGCACTACGCCGCCGTAGTCAGCGTGTAATTTCACCTGACTATACAATTGGTTGGCTAAAAGACCTTTTTCATCGTCGTAAATGGCGATGCCGGTTTCATCGCAGGATGTTTCAATACCCAGTACACGCATGACTTGTTTTACCTCGCTCTATTACCGCGCAGTGTAGGACCAATGCGGGTTGATGTAAAACTTTGTTCGCCCCAGGAGTTCCGCTCGTGTATACTCCTTATCCTTATAAAAGTCCCTTTCAAAATCGCGTCGGTGCTTTACAAAGCAGCAGCAATTGCAGTAAAATTCCGCACCATTTTGAAATAAGCTGGCGTTGATGCCAGCGGCAAACCGAATTTATAAAGGTGAGAGTTACATGCCGGTAATTAAAGTACGTGAAAACGAGCCGTTCGACGTAGCACTGCGTCGCTTCAAGCGTTCATGCGAAAAAGCAGGTGTTCTGGCGGAAGTTCGTCGTCGTGAGTTCTATGAAAAACCGACTACTGAACGTAAGCGCGCTAAAGCTTCTGCTGTGAAACGTCACGCGAAGAAACTGGCTCGCGAAAACGCACGCCGTACTCGTCTGTACTAATCCATTGAGAGCCAAGGCTCTCAATTCAGACAGAGTTGTAGTTGTAAGGCCGTGCTTCCGGAAGGAATGCGCGGCTTGTTTTCGTTTATACGCGTCATCATTCAAGCTGCCTCTGCGTTGGCTGCAGTCGTTCCCTCCAGTCACGTACTGATGTACGCTCCTGAGGATTCGCTCCCTTGCCGTCTTGAAGCATCTTGAATGATTTTGTGTATATAAGTCATAAAAAATAAACGGGGCATATGGCTGGACGAATTCCACGCGTATTTATAAATGACCTGCTGGCAAGAACCGACATTGTCGATCTCATCGACGCGCGGGTAAAGCTGAAGAAGCAGGGCAAAAATTATCACGCGTGCTGTCCGTTCCATAACGAAAAAACCCCCTCTTTCACCGTAAACGGTGAGAAACAGTTTTATCACTGCTTTGGGTGTGGCGCACATGGCAACGCCGTCGACTTTCTCATGAACTACGACAAGCTCGAGTTTGTGGAAACCGTCGAAGAACTGGCCGCAATGCACAACCTTGAAGTGCCCTATGAAGCAGGCAGTGGCCCTAGTCAGATAGAGCGCCATCAACGGCAAAGCCTTTATCAATTGATGGACGGCCTGAACACTTTTTATCAACAGTCTTTGATGCAACCCGCCGCTACCCCCGCGCGCCAGTACCTGGAAAAGCGAGGATTAAGTAGCGACGTGATCACCCGTTTTGCTATTGGTTTTGCGCCCCCCGGCTGGGACAACGTCCTGAAACGGTTTGGCGGCAATGCTGAGAATCGTAAATCGCTGGTCGATGCGGGAATGTTGGTCACCAACGATCAGGGACGCAGTTACGATCGCTTCCGCGAACGGGTGATGTTCCCCATCCGCGACAAACGTGGTCGAGTCATTGGTTTTGGTGGACGCGTGCTGGGCGATGCCCTGCCGAAGTATCTCAACTCCCCGGAAACCGATATTTTCCATAAAGGTCGCCAGCTGTATGGCCTTTATGAAGCCCAGCAGGATAACGCCGATCCGCAGCGCCTGTTAGTGGTAGAAGGCTATATGGATGTGGTGGCGCTGGCGCAATACGGCATTAACTACGCTGTGGCATCCCTTGGGACGTCAACCACCGCCGATCACATCCAGTTGTTGTTCCGCGCGACGAACAACGTAATTTGCTGTTACGACGGTGACCGTGCCGGACGCGACGCAGCATGGCGCGCGCTGGAAACCGCACTGCCCTATATGACAGACGGACGCCAGCTACGCTTTATGTTTTTACCTGACGGCGAAGACCCCGATACGCTGGTGCGTAAAGAAGGGAAAGAGGCCTTTGAAGCCCGGATGGAGCAGGCGCTGCCACTCTCCGCGTTTTTATTTAACAGCCTGATGCCACAGGTGGATTTGAGTACCCCGGACGGACGCGCACAGCTCAGCACGCTGGCATTACCGCTGATTACTCAGGTACCAGGCGAAACGTTGCGCATTTATCTGCGACAGGAGTTGGGAAACAAGCTCGGCATTCTGGATGACAGCCAGCTTGAACGTTTAATGCCAAAACTGGCAGAAAATGGGGCTTCCCGCCCTGTTCCACAGCTAAAACGTACGACCATGCGTATACTTATAGGGTTGCTGGTACAGAACCCGGGTCTCGCCCCGCTGGTTCCGCCGTTAGGCGCACTGGATAGCAATAAGCTGCCTGGACTTGGCTTATTCAGAGAACTGGTCAACACTTGTCTGGCTCAGCCAGGTCTGACCACCGGACAACTTTTAGAACACTATCGTGGCACAAATGATGCTGCGACCCTTGAAAAACTGTCGATGTGGGACGATATAGCAGATAAAGATATCGCAGAAAAAACCTTCACCGACTCACTCAACCATATGTTTGATTCGATGCTTGAGCTGCGCCAGGAAGAGTTGATAGCTCGTGAGCGCACACACGGTTTAAGCAGCGAAGAACGCCGGGAACTCTGGACGCTGAACCAGGAACTGGCCAAGAAATAACAGAAAGACAAAAGTATTTAACGGCTTAACTGCCGAATATCGCTCGGGAAGCCCCCGACAGCCGCACGGAGAGGCAGCGGCAAAATATAAGTATGCCCTCGTTTTGCCGTTGGCGGTTTTACCGCCCAACACCAATCAAACGAATTAAGTGTGGATACCGTCTTATGGAGCAAAACCCGCAGTCACAGCTGAAGCTACTTGTCCAACGTGGTAAGGAGCAAGGCTATCTGACCTATGCCGAGGTCAATGACCATCTGCCGGAAGATATCGTCGATTCAGATCAAATCGAAGACATCATCCAAATGATCAATGACATGGGTATTCAGGTGATGGAAGAAGCACCTGATGCCGATGATCTGCTGCTTGCTGAAACCTCCAACAGCACCGATGAAGACGCGGAAGAAGCGGCTGCCCAGGTTCTGTCCAGCGTTGAGTCCGAAATCGGTCGTACAACTGACCCGGTCCGCATGTACATGCGTGAAATGGGTACCGTTGAACTGTTAACCCGTGAAGGCGAAATCGACATCGCTAAACGCATCGAAGACGGGATTAACCAGGTTCAATGCTCCGTTGCCGAATACCCGGAAGCCATCACCTACCTGCTTGAGCAATACGATCGTGTAGAAGCTGAAGAAGCGCGTCTTTCCGATCTGATCACCGGCTTTGTCGATCCGAACGCGGAAGAAGACATGGCGCCAACGGCGACACACGTCGGTTCTGAACTCTCTCAGGAAGAGATGGATGACGATGCAGACGAAGATGAAGAAGATGACGACGACAGCAGCGATGACGACAACAGCATCGACCCTGAATTAGCGCGTGAAAAATTCGGTGAACTGCGTACTCAGTACGAAATCACTCGCGACACCATCAAAGCGAAAGGCCGCAGCCATGCTGCCGCACAGGAAGAAATTCAGAAGCTGTCTGAAGTGTTCAAACAGTTCCGCCTGGTGCCGAAGCAGTTCGACTACCTGGTAAACAGCATGCGCGTCATGATGGACCGCGTGCGTACTCAGGAACGTCTGATCATGAAGCTCTGCGTTGAGCAGTGCAAAATGCCGAAGAAAAACTTCATCACCCTGTTCACTGGCAACGAAACCAGCGAAACCTGGTTCAACGCGGCAATCGCGATGAACAAACCGTGGTCTGAAAAACTGCACGACGTGGCAGATGACGTTCACCGCGGACTGCAGAAACTGCAGCAGATTGAAGAAGAAACCGGCCTGACCATCGAGCAGGTTAAAGACATCAACCGTCGCATGTCCATCGGTGAAGCGAAAGCCCGCCGTGCGAAAAAAGAGATGGTTGAAGCGAACTTACGTCTGGTTATCTCTATCGCCAAGAAATACACCAACCGTGGTCTGCAGTTCCTGGATTTGATTCAGGAAGGTAACATCGGTCTGATGAAAGCGGTTGATAAGTTTGAATACCGTCGTGGTTACAAGTTCTCTACCTATGCAACCTGGTGGATCCGTCAGGCGATCACCCGCTCGATCGCGGATCAGGCACGTACCATCCGTATCCCGGTACATATGATTGAGACCATCAACAAGCTCAACCGTATCTCCCGTCAGATGCTGCAAGAGATGGGCCGCGAGCCGACGCCGGAAGAGCTGGCTGAACGCATGCTGATGCCGGAAGACAAGATCCGTAAAGTGCTGAAGATCGCTAAAGAGCCTATCTCCATGGAAACGCCGATCGGCGACGATGAAGATTCGCATCTGGGTGATTTCATCGAGGATACCACCCTCGAGCTGCCGCTGGATTCTGCTACCACCGAGAGCCTGCGTGCCGCAACGCACGACGTTCTGGCTGGCCTGACCGCCCGTGAAGCGAAAGTTCTGCGTATGCGTTTCGGTATCGATATGAATACCGACCACACGCTGGAAGAAGTCGGTAAACAGTTCGACGTTACCCGCGAACGTATCCGTCAGATCGAAGCGAAAGCGCTGCGTAAACTGCGCCACCCGAGCCGCTCTGAAGTGCTGCGTAGCTTCCTCGACGATTAATCTCGCCGCATAAGCATAAACGCCACCGCAAGGTGGCGTTTTTCTTTATAGTCCCCGCCTGGCCAGGGCGTCATTCACTTCCCGATACGCCTCCACCAGTTTATCCAGCGTAATCCGGCTTAACCCGCTGGGATTCGGCAAAACCCATATTTTCGTCGCGCCAATAGTCAGCGTTTGTTTTCCCCACTGCGCCCCACGCTGGCTGAGGCCCTGCTCAAATGCCTGCTTCCCAAGGATTGCGAGTGCAGCAGGCTGATACTCCTCTATTTTCTCAATGAGCTTACGGCCGCCGTTGCGCATCTCCTGTAGCTTCACTTCATTGGCTTGCACCGTCGGTCTGTCGACAAATTTAGTCACGCCGCAACGGAAGTCCAGCAGGTGTTGTGCCTCTTCGGGTTTGAGCTGGCGATCGGTAAATCCCGCCTGATGGATGACCTTCCAGAAGCGATTAGCGGGATGTGCAAAGGGGAATCCTGTACCTGCGGAAGACAACCCCGGATTGATGCCGCAAAACACCACCCGCAGCCCCGGCGCCAGTATGTCCTTAACCATAATTACTCCCATCAATACATCAGAGGAACAAGTATAACGGACTGAAAATACATTGTTTATAAAAACAGCATCCGTACGCTTATGTCTGGATTGCAACGCGGAGTTACTTTATAATCCACCGCCACGGCCCCTTAGCTCAGTGGTTAGAGCAGGCGACTCATAATCGCTTGGTCGCTGGTTCAAGTCCAGCAGGGGCCACCAAATAAAACAAGGAGTTAGATGAGAAATCGTCTGACTCCTTTTTCGTTTTATACGAATCGGGTCAGGTAATGGGTCAGGTAAGGAATTACCTCCCTGCCCTCTTCATCTCGCTGCATGCATTCCCCGATAGTGATAAAAGCCAGTAATACCGTCCGTAATATTCACGATACAGCATTATTACGGCTCCGTCGCAGCAAGCCAGTTGCTTGTCGTGCTCGCAGAATATCTACAGCCCGAAGATAAGGCGATTGTTCCTGCCAGCTAAACCCTCTGCGATCGATACGAACCAGTTCGTACTTATCCACCAGAAAGTTGACTGCATCGGCCAAGGTGATACCGGCATCGATATGTTCCTGAATAACCGTCTCATCACTGAATGGAGTGTCGTTTAGCGTCAGGCCATAGTGCTGTTCCAGCAGGCGGGTCAGTAACATTTGCCAGACAGCCACGGGCAACAGGCAGGGCTTCGCCGCCTGCGGATTTGTTGCAGGTAGTGTTTTCATATTTGCTCTTGTGAAAGTAGTTAACGATGAGTGGGGTAAACGGCGATGTATACGTAGCCGCAACTACCAAGGGTATCGGCTTCGCAGGTGAAACTATTCTGGTACAGGGTGACACAGTGGGCATGTCGAGGATTCATTTCACCAGTGGTCAACATCAATTCCATCTGACTGATAAAATGCGGGAATACTTCATCCAACTTCAAAGGTTCTGCGTTACTGAATTCACCGGTAATGCTGGCCCGGTCAGCCAGATAATGAAGTCGGTTTCCCTCCTGTACCAGACGAGCGCCAAAGCAAGGTGTCACATTACGATTCAGTCCCCACTTGAGAAATAATTCGTTCTCTGAGTCAGTAGATTTCATTGAAGTACCTTCATATCCACCCTCGCTCTGCAAACGAAACAATGCTCTCTGAGCCGATGACCAGATGATCGAGCGTGCTCACATCAACCACTGCTAATGCTTCTTTAAGCCTGCCTGTAATGTTGCGGTCGCATTGACTGGGCTCCGGATCGCCGGAGGGATGGTTATGAGCCAGCACGACAGCTGCAGCATTGAAGCGAAGCGCTGACTTCACCACCTCACGCGGATGGACCTGGACATGGTTAATCGAACCGGCAAACAGCGTTTCGCTCTCCAGTAAACGATGCTGATTATCGAGGTAGAGCACCATAAACATTTCCCGCTCCTGTCTGGCTAGCTGTAACCGAAGCCAGTCACGGGCCGCAGTACTTGAAGTAAAGGATATGCCGGGCTGGCGCAGATATTTATCCAGCAGGTTGATAGCGCGGCGGATGGTGCGTTGGGCATAGGGGGTTAATCCGGAGGTCGCGGGGAGCAGACCACCATGCTGGGCCATAATCGCCAGTGGAAAGAGTTCAGGCTGAGATGACTGCGGGGATAATGCGGTATTCATGTTCGGTATTCCTCAGTCGATTAGATGCATAATGGCGCTGCATTCCGGATGGTTTAGCGCGAAGTCACGTAAGCGATAATAGTGCTCAGTCATCGCATCACATTCGGTACGACAGGCGTGGTGACTAAATGCCATCAGGCAGACCGCAATACCGGCAGCCTCTCCGCTCATCTCCACGCCGTTGCCATTCATCGGGTTGAACAACGTCCATTTTTCACCGTCGGGTTCTGGAGCCATAAACGCGCCGCCGTTGCTGAGTGTATAAAAACTCCAGACGCTGCCGCTGTAATCAGCGCACAGACGATCCATCCAGCCGAAGATTCGGGGCTCAAGGGTTATCCATTGTGGGATAGAGCCAAAATGCAGCGGCCAGAAGCCGATGCGTAACTCGCCAGGGACCACTGAGGCAGTAATTGCTGCCTGCTCAGCGAACTGAAAGGTTTGTGTATCCATTAGACTATCTCCTTATGCCGGAACGTTTGTTTAACGCCCGAAAAATTCGAGCATGTTTTCTGCCATAACCCAAAGGGCGCGATTGAGCTTCACATCGCCATCAATGCCGGTAACAGCACGGGTGCGGCTGCTTTTCCCCTTAGCGGTTCGCCCTGACAGACCTCCTTTCATCAGGTTCTCCTGCACGCGCTGGTAGACGGTCCACAGGTCATCGTTGTAGTCCTCCCGGCGACGTGGGGTCAGCAACTGCGATACCGTGACCGGCTGGTGGTCTTCACCAAAGCGATACTTCAGCGCGGCATTCGCCAGGGCGTTACGGGCTGGTTCTGGCAGTGCCAGTGACTGCATTGCATCGCGCTTCTCCTCCACCCGGTCAAACACACCGAGCACTTCGTAAGCCCCTTCAATCACCTTCTCAACAACATTCCCTTTATGCGGTACCCGCACTTCTCCGAATGACTGACCGCAGACCAGGCCATTGGTACAGACGCCGCGAAATAACCCCGGCAGCATCTGGTAGCTTGATGAGCCGTCATGGCTGTTAAGTAGAATGATT
>NZ_SZWS01000054.1:339719-352028 GCF_005281245.1 Citrobacter sp. wls826 | reverse complement strand
CGCTTAAGGAAACTTAAGCGGGCTTTTTTTTTTTCTCAGTCCAGTGCATCCACCTGACGAGCAGGTGGAGCGTGATGTGTTTCGAATCAGAACTGATAGCTGGCGGTGACGCTGACGTTGCGCGGCTCGCCATAGACGATAGATCCGTCGACATTGGTGTCGTAGGTTTTATCGAACAGGTTATTGAGGTTACCCTGCACAGAGAAGTTTTTCGTCACCTGATAGCGAGTGAATAAATCGACCAGGGCGTAGCTTCCCTGTTCCGCGCGGAATGTGCCATACGGCGTGACCGTATCGCTATAAACACGATTCTGCCAGTTAACCCCACCACCCACGGTCAGTTCCGGCATGGCTGGCAGGCGATAACGGGTAAAGAGTTTTACTGTGGTACGCGGTAGGTTCGGGTTTACCGCATTGCCTTCGTTGTCTTCAGCAACATAGCGTGTCGCGCCGAACGTCATCTGCCAGTTATCGGTGATCGCACCGTTAACTTCGAATTCGACCCCTTTGCTGACCGTTCCATCCATCGCTCTATAGGCCGTGTCGCCATTGCTACCGGCAATTGGTACGCCGGTTGATTGGCCCACGTTATCCTGTTCAATGCGGAACACCGCGAGGGTGGTGGTTAAACGGCTGTTCATCCAGTCGGACTTCAGGCCAAGTTCATAGTTATTGCCGGTAATTGGGGAAAGATATTTACCGGAACTGTCGCGCTTGTTCTGCGGCTGAAAGATTGAGGTATAGCTGGCGTACGTAGACCAGTTATCGTCAATGTCATACACCAGGCCCGCATACGGCGTGGTGTGGTTTTGTTCCATGCTGTAGGCGAGGGTGTCGATACGCCAGTTGGTATAACGCGCGCCGACAATCAAATGCAGTGGGTCGGCCAGCGAAATACGTGTTGCGGCGTAGAGCGATTTCATGTGCGTGGTATCGTCCTGGGCCAATGACTGCGGGTTCCAGTTGGTTTCCGGGAAGTTACCATCGAAGGTATAGAAACTGTCGATTTCGTTGGGGAATACGTTCGCCCACGCGCTTTCGTAACGGTTATTCTGTTTGCTGTAGCTGCCGCCCAGCATCAGATTATGCTGACGACCAAACAGGTCGTAACCGCCGTCGGCGAACAGATCGACGGCATCTACCTTACGCTTGCCGCTGTTCCAGCCGGTACCTCCGACGTATTCATAGCCCGGACCATAGCTGCTATACGGGCCAATCAGCGTACCATCGGCTTTATTGACATAGGCATCGACGTACATCATTTTACTGTCAAACTTGACCTCGGAGTGGGTGGCATTCATGGTCGCCTGCCAGGTATCGGCAAAACGTTGCTTGATGGTGACAAACACTTTGTTGAAGTCTTTATCGTTGTACGCCCAGTCCGGCGCAGTGCTGCGCGAGCGGTCATAGCTGTTTTTGCTGCCGTCGGTATTCCAGCGCGGCAATCCACCCCAGGTTGGGCTGTTGATATCAATGCGCTGGTATTCATAACCCGCAGACAGGCTGGTGGTGTCGCCCAGATCGGCATCGACAATCCCGGAGAAGAACATTTTTTCGCTATTGTAGCGATCAAGCCAGGCGTCGTTATTCTGGTAGCCCGCCACGATGCGCCCGCGCACGTTGCCGTCTGCCGTGAGCGGGCTTTGCAGATCGGTCACATATCGTTGTTTATTCCAACTGCCATATTCCGCAGAAACATTACCGGTGAACTCGCGGCTGGTGGCATGCTTACGGATCATATTAATCGAGGCTGAGGGGTTACCCGTCCCGGTCATTAGCCCGTTTGCGCCACGGACAACTTCGACACGCTCAAAAAGGGCCGTGTCGGAAAGGGCATCACCGAGATTCCAGCGGGATTCAAAATAGGTCGGAATCCCATCGACCATGTAGTTATCAATCTGAAATCCGCGAGAGTAATAGCTACTGCGATCTGAATCCGCCTGACTTCTGCTTATCCCCAACGTGTTGTCCATCACATCGCCCAGCGTTTGCAGTTGCTGATCTTCCATGCGCTGCTGACTGATAATACTGACCGATTGCGGAATATCGCGCTGCGTCATCTGCATTTTGGTGCCAGCAGTCGTTGATTTAACGCTGTAATCCTGCTCCTCGCTGGATGTAGCTGGAGCAGAGCCTTCAACGATAACCGTCTCTTCAGCAGGGGCTGCGAGGCTGGTGGAAGGCAATAGTGCTAACGTGATGCAGGCTGCCAGTACAGAAGGGGCAAGCCCCGGTTGGCGTTGGTCATCCCCGTTGTGTGTTGTGAAAGACATCGAAAAGTCCTTGATAATTATTAATATTAAGTTCGAATCACTGAGGTTGTGATGAACCCTTTGGTTGTAAATTATTAAGCTCGCACGCGAATGCAAATGCGAAATATAAGCATTCACATTCAATATGTAAACAGATGCTACGGCATAAGTGAAATGTTGTTTCAGTACTATGCTTCAGCAATAGCGACGGGAAATGGTTATAAGAACAGCAGTGGCAGGGCTTTTTGCTTAAAAAATCGAGGGTTAAAGTTGAAAGAGCGTGAGTAACTCGCTCATACTCTATACTCGCAGAGTGACCCGGCGTAGCATGGCATAACGCTTGGGCTGTTAATGAAAAAGGAAAACGTCGTGGCAGAAGAAACTATATTCAGCAAAATTATCCGTCGTGAAATTCCGTCAGATATCGTGTACCAGGATGAACTGGTCACTGCGTTTCGTGATATTTCCCCTCAGGCACCTACGCACATTCTGATCATTCCTAACGTCCTGATCCCGACCGTCAACGATGTGACAGCGGAACACGAGCAGGCGTTGGGTCGCATGATCACTGTTGCGGCAAAAATCGCCGAGCAGGAAGGCATTGCTGCGGATGGGTATCGTTTAATCATGAATACCAATCGTCACGGCGGTCAGGAGGTGTATCACATTCATATGCACCTGCTGGGTGGGCGTGCGCTTGGTCCAATGCTTGCGCATAAAGGTCTGTAAGCATGACCAGAGGATGCATTGCACTTTCACTGAGCTTGCTGCTACTGGCTGGCTGTCGGGCACATCCTGAAATTCCGGTAAGTGATGAACAGTCGCTGGTGATGGAATCAACGATTCTGGCGTCGGGCATTACAGCAGAACAGCCGACGTTAACCACGTCTGATATTCAGGCCTCAGCATCCTCGCGACTTTATAACGAAAGACAAGAACCCGTTACCGTTCATTATCGGTTTTACTGGTATGACGCCAGAGGACTGGAAATGCATCCTCTGGAAGCGCCACGCAGCGTGACTATCCCGGCTCATTCGTCGGTGACGCTGTACGGCAGCGCCAATTTTCTGGGGGCGCACAAGGTTAGACTTTATCTTTATTTGTAAGGGGTGAATCTTGATGATCAAAATGAATCGCTACGCACTGATTGCCGCGCTGGCGATGTTTCTCTCTGGCTGTGTGGCGCAACGTGAGCCCGCCCCCGTAGAGGAAGTGAAGCCGGTGCCGGAACAGCCCGCGCAGCCGCAACAGCCGGTGCCGGTTGTACCAACGGTGCCAAGCATACCGCAGCAGCCGGGTCCGATTGAGCACGAGGACCAAACGGCGCAGCCGACGCCGCGTCAACGTCACTATGACTGGAACGGGGCTATGCAGCCGATGGTCGGTAAAATGCTGCAGGCTGACGGCGTCAAAGCGGGAGGCGTTCTGCTGGTTGATAGCGTGAATAACCGGACCAACGGCTCGTTGAATGCCGGTGAAGCTACCGAGACCTTGAGGAACGCGCTGGCGAATAACGGCAAGTTTACCCTGGTTTCCGCCCAGCAGTTGGCTGTCGCCAAACAGCAGTTAGGTCTGTCGCCGAACGACAGTCTGGGAACGCGCAGCAAAGCGATTGGTATCGCCCGTAACGTTGGCGCACAGTATGTGCTCTATTCCAGCGCCTCCGGCAACGTCAATTCGCCGGCCCTGCAAATGCAATTAATGCTGGTACAAACTGGCGAGATAATCTGGTCAGGTAAAGGTGCCGTACAGCAACAATAACCGGCTAAGGCGCGACGAGGTGTTGTCGCGCTATTTCCCGCAGTATCATCCCGTCGTAGCCAACCAGAGCGGCCTGAGCGGCGGGAGCTGCATCATCGAACACGATACCCACCGCTTAGTGTTGCGCTCTCATCACGACCCTGACGCGCCGGAATCGCATTTCTTACGCCACTATCACGCGTTAAAGCATCTGCCTGAAAGCCTTGCGCCGCGCCCCCGCTTTTATATACGAGGGTGGATGGCGGCCGACTTTTTTCACGGTAAGGTAGAATCCAGATTGCCGGACGCCGACGAACTCGCTGGCTTATTGTATCATCTGCACCAACAACCCCAATTGGGCTGGCGAATCAGTCTGCTGCCGCTACTCGAACAGTACTGGCAGTGTGGCGATCCGGCGCGTCGTACGCCATGCTGGTTGCGAGCGTTGAAGCGACTCAGGAAAAGCGGTGAGCCTCGACCTTTGCGTCTGGGGCCTCTGCATATGGATATCCACGGTGACAACATCGTTCGTACAGCATCAGGGCTGCGGCTGATTGACTGGGAATATGCCGGAGACGGTGATATCGCTCTGGAGCTGGCGGCGGTATGGGTCAACGACGAATCTCAGCACCAACGGCTGGTTAGCGCCTACGCCCAACGAGCGCACATTGAACAAAACGCGCTGTGGCGGCAGGTCAGACGATGGCGGCCCTGGGTCATAATGCTGAAAGCGGGGTGGTTTGAGTATCGCTGGCGACAAACCGGCGATCGACAATTTATCAGGCTGGCCGATGAAACCTGGCGGCAGCTAATAATGAAAGGATAAGGAGAGCAGTGTGGGCCCAGTAATGTTGGATGTCGAAGGGTATGAGCTGGACGCTGAAGAGCGTGAGATTCTGGCGCATCCGCTGGTAGGTGGGTTGATTCTCTTTACCCGAAATTATCATGACCCGGAACAGTTGCGTGAATTAGTGCGCCAGATTCGCGCGGCATCACGCAATCATCTGGTGGTGGCGGTAGATCAGGAAGGCGGCAGGGTACAGCGTTTTCGCGAAGGATTTACGCGTCTGCCCGCGGCCCAATCCTTTGCTGCGCTGCACGGTCTGGAAGACGGCGGCAATCTGGCTCAGGACGCCGGATGGCTAATGGCCAGCGAAATGATCGCAATGGATATAGATATCAGTTTTGCGCCGGTGCTGGATGTGGGGCATATCAGCGCGGCGATTGGCGAACGCTCTTACCATGCCGATCCGCGGAAAGCGCTGGCTATGGCGACCCGCTTCATTGACGGTATGCATGCTGCTGGCATGAAAACTACCGGTAAACATTTCCCCGGGCATGGGGCAGTGACGGCGGATTCGCATAAAGAAACCCCAACCGATCCACGTTCAGAAGCCGAAATTCGTGCAAAAGATATGTCCGTGTTCCAGACATTGATTACGGAAAACAAACTCGATGCCATTATGCCTGCGCATGTCATCTACAGTGACGTGGACCCGCGTCCGGCGAGCGGTTCGCCACACTGGCTGAAAACGGTGCTGCGTCAGGAGCTTGGTTTCGATGGCGTCATTTTCTCCGATGATTTGTCGATGGAAGGGGCGGCGATTATGGGAAGCTATGCGGAGCGTGGTCAGGCATCGCTGGATGCGGGTTGCGATATGATCCTGGTCTGCAATAATCGTAAAGGCGCGGTCAGTGTGTTAGATAATCTGTCGCCGATCAATGCAGAACGTGTTACACGTTTGTATCATAAAGGTTCATTTTCACGTCAGGAACTGATGGACTCGGCACGCTGGAAGACGGTAAGCGCCCAGCTCAACCAGCTTCATGAGCGCTGGCAGGAAGAGAAAGCAGGTCATTAACGCAAGTTTGGCGAGGATGCGATGATTATCTATTTACACGGTTTTGACTCTAACAGCCCGGGCAACCACGAAAAGGTGTTGCAGCTGCAGTTCATCGACCCGGATGTCAGGCTGATTAGCTACAGTACGCGGCATCCTAAACATGACATGCAGCATCTACTGAAAGAAGTGGACAAAATGCTGCAGCTTAATGTGGACGACCGTCCGCTGATTTGTGGCGTGGGGCTCGGGGGATATTGGGCTGAACGGATTGGTTTCCTGTGTGATATTCGTCAGGTAGTGTTTAATCCCAACCTGTTCCCGTATGAGAACATGGAAGGAAAAATCGACAGGCCTGAAGAGTATGCCGATATCGCGACAAAATGCGTGACCAATTTCCGCGAAAAGAATCGCGATCGCTGCCTGGTGATCCTGTCACGTCATGATGAAGCGCTCAATAGTCAGCGTTCGTCAGAAGAGCTGCATCATTTTTACGAGATAGTCTGGGACGAAGAGCAGACGCACAAGTTTAAGAATATCTCCCCGCATTTGCAGCGCATCAAAGCGTTCAAGACGTTAGGTTAATCCTCAATGAACGTGTAAAAAACCAGCCTTCGGGCTGGTTTTTTTGTTCTTAAAGTTCGTGTTGTCTATCTTTTCAGCATCAAAACTTGATACACATCAATTTTGGTATGACCAATGCACCGTTCGTGTTATTCTCACTCTCGAAGAACATTTTCATTATCGTAACTTGTTGTTAATTAAAGGCTATACCTATAACTTTTAATTAACAATTGGTTAATAAATTTAAGGGGGTCACGTTGACTACACCATTAAAAAGAATCGTGATTGTCGGCGGCGGTGCTGGCGGACTGGAAATGGCGACGCAGCTGGGTAAAAAGCTGGGGCGCAAGAAAAAGGCCAAAATCACGCTGGTGGACAGAAACCACAGCCATTTATGGAAACCGTTACTGCATGAAGTCGCGACGGGTTCCCTGGACGAAGGCGTGGATGCGCTGAGCTATCTGGCGCATGCCCGTAACCACGGTTTCCAGTTTCAGTTGGGTTCGGTGGTGGATATCGATCGCGAAGCGAAAACCATTACTCTTGCCGAGCTGCGCGATGAGAAGGGCGAGCTGCTGGTTCCTGAGCGCAAAGTCCCGTATGACACGCTGGTGATGGCGTTGGGTAGTACCTCCAACGATTTCAATACGCCGGGCGTCAAAGAAAACTGCATTTTCCTGGATAACCCGCATCAGGCGCGTCGTTTCCACCAGGAGATGCTGAATCTGTTCCTGAAGTATTCCGCGAATCTGGGCGCTAACGGCAAAGTAAATATCGCCATTGTCGGCGGCGGTGCGACGGGGGTTGAACTCTCAGCCGAGCTGCACAATGCGGTAAAACAGCTGCACAGCTATGGTTACAAAGGGCTGACCAACGAAGCGCTGAACGTTACGCTGGTAGAAGCCGGTGAGCGTATTCTGCCTGCGTTGCCGCCGCGTATTTCCAGTGCTGCGCATAATGAGTTAACCAAACTGGGCGTACGCGTACTGACCCAGACGATGGTAACCAGCGCTGATGAAGGCGGACTGCATACCAAGGATGGCGAGTACATTGAAGCCGATCTGATGGTGTGGGCTGCGGGGATCAAGGCGCCAGACTTTATGAAAGACATTGGCGGTCTGGAAACCAATCGTATTAACCAACTGGTGGTTGAGCCGACTCTGCAGACCACGCGCGATCCCGACGTGTACGCGATTGGCGACTGCGCTTCCTGCGCTCGCCCGGAAGGTGGTTTTGTGCCGCCGCGCGCTCAGGCTGCGCACCAGATGGCAAGCTGCGCAATGAACAACATTTTGGCGCAGATGAACGGCAAGCCGCTGAAAGCGTATCAGTACAAAGACCACGGCTCTCTGGTTTCACTTTCTAACTTCTCTACCGTGGGTAGCCTGATGGGTAACTTGACCCGTGGTTCGATGATGGTAGAAGGGCGTATTGCGCGCTTTGTGTACATCTCACTGTACCGCATGCACCAGATTGCTCTGCACGGTTACTTTAAAACCGGTCTGATGATGCTGGTTGGCAGCATTAACCGGGTGATCCGCCCGCGTCTGAAACTGCATTAATACGGCTTATGGCGTCGGATGATTGTACTTATCCGGCGCCTTCCTTCAGAGTTCTCCGAATCATCCTGCCTTCGCTCCTCCTCGTGCTATTTTCATCCGTAATCTGATTGGCATTCCTTACCTTCTGTTGCAAAGTTGTTGCTAATAGCAAAAAAGGAGGAAGTCCCGTGAATAAATCTATGTTGGCGGGTATAGGGATTGGCGTAGCTGCTGCGCTGGGTGTTGCAGCGGTGGCCAGTCTTAACGTTTTCGAGCGTGGCCCACAGTATGCACAAGTTGTCTCTGCAACACCGATTAAAGAGTCGGTAAAAACACCGCGCCAGGAGTGTCGGAACGTGACGGTCACGCACCGTAAGCCGGTACAAGATGAAAACCGTATCGCGGGTTCCGTGCTGGGTGCGGTTGCTGGTGGCGTTATCGGCCATCAGTTTGGCGGCGGACGCGGTAAAGATATTGCTACCGTGGCCGGTGCTTTAGGCGGCGGTTATGCAGGTAACCAGATCCAGGGTTCGATGCAAGAAAATGATACGTACACTACTACGCAGCAGCGTTGTAAAACGGTGTATGACAAATCTGAAAAAATGCTGGGCTACGACGTGACGTACAAAATTGGCGATCAGCAGGGGAAAATCCGTATGGATAAGGACCCCGGCGCGCAAATTCCGTTGGATAACAACGGACAGTTGGTACTAAATAACAAAGCGTAAAATAGCATTATCCTGAACATTAGCCCCCCATTCGCTCAGGCTGGGGGGCTTTTTTTATCAGAAGGTTAAGGCGTAGTTCAGACCAAACGTACGGCCCCGGCCCTTGTATTCATACAGTGACGGGCTACCGTAGGTTGGGCTGTACAGCAGTGGCGCACGTTGTCCCCACAGCGTGGTGTACTCTTCATTCAGCAGGTTTTCTACGCTAAAGGTCAGTTTACCCAACGGGAGCTGATAGCTGCCGATAAAGTCCATCGTGTTATAGCCGTCCAGCTTATTGCCGCTGGCGTCCGTCAGATCAAATGTTTGCTGGCTCTGTACGCGCAATGTCCACGGTTCAGGTGCCCAGCCGACCCACGCGGTGGCTTTGGACGGGGAAGCCAGGGTGACATCCCATTTCTGCCATTTACCGTTTTGCTTCACTTCCGATTTAATGACGTTGAAGTTGCCGCCCAGACTCCAGTCCGTATCCGCAATGAAATAATCCACCGCACCTTCAAGGCCATAAATACGGCGATCGTCGGGCTGGACGTTAATGGTCATATCGCTGCGGTTGATAACGATCGATTTATCCGAAGTAGAGTAGTAAGCGGCCAGCTGCGTGCGCAGACTGTCGCCAGTGTAGCGCCATCCCAGTTCGTAGGAGTTAACTTTAATCCCCTCCAGGCGTGAGTCCGCCACGTTGACGCTGCGCTGGAGCTGGTAATGATCGCCAACCAGGGAATAGGTGCCGTTACCGTAATATTTCCCCGGGTCCGGAAGCTCCACGCCCTGAGAGAAGTTAAACCATGTCTGCTGACGGTCGGTCAGGTGGGCGAGGATACCGGCGTTAAACAGGAAATTATCGTAATCGGTTTTACCGCCAGGAATGGTATCGGCGGAGTTTGCCAGACCGGTGGCAATTCCCTGTTGTTGGGCATAGCCCACGAAATCATCCACCCTGTTTTCGGTCCATTGATAGCGCACACCGCCGCTGAGGGTAAAGATGTCGTTAATGTCATAGCTGTTCTGCAGGAAAGGCGCGAAGTTGGTGATGCTGTAACCGGGGTAACGCCCGGTGGTATAAGCGGTTCGGTTGTCCATACCGCCGGAGGGCAGGGACCAGGCCAGATCGAAGAATTTCTGATTGGAATCGAAGGTTTCGTGATCGGCATCGACGCCCCACGTCAGCTCCCAGTTATCCATCAGCTGGCTGTTGAGGGTGATTTTGGCACCAAACTGGTCTGTGTCCTGCTGCGATGCGGAGAAACTGGTGACCTTACCTTTGCTCAGCGTAGGGAAGGGGTAGAATTTCAGCGATTCGTCACGGTAATAGATTTGGCTGACCAGGTTCTGGCCGAAGAAATCCGCGTCTGAATACTGCAGGCTGATCAGATGACGCTCGGTGCCGGGAATACGATCGGAATTCAGTCCGCTGCTGGTATAAGCCTTACCGTTTCCCGTCACGGCGGACATGTTCTCGCCAAGATCCAGTCCGTAATCATCGTCCCCCTGGCTCTTATAATACTGCGTAACCAGTTGTAACTGACGGTTGTCGTCAAGCTCAATCGTTCCGGTGCCCATCACGTCCAGACGATCGGAGTGCTGCAGGCCGGTTTGGGTGTTATCCAGCAGCAGGGCATCGTGATTGCCGTCATACCAGCCGCCAAACCGTTGATACGCGACGGACATGCGCCCGGAAGCGCGATCGGTTCCTCCGCTCACCGCCGCAGCAACGCGTTCATCATGATCGTTACTGTTATTGAAGCCGCTTTTACTCCCCAGTTCGAGTTCAACTTCACGCTCCGGCTGGCCTTTTTTGGTGACAATGTTGATTAACCCACCGGTACTGCCGCCGCCATATAGTGAGGTTGCACCTGAGATGACTTCAATGTGTGCGATGTTAAACGGATCAATAGAATCAAGTTGACGACTGTCAGTACGCGAGGAGTTCAGACGGACACCGTCTATCAGTACTACGATGGCACGACCGCGCATATTCATGCCGTAGTTTGTGCGCCCCTGGCTGCTGACATCGATTCCTGGGATTAACTGAGCAAGAACATCTTTGAACTCTTTCCCCCCCTGAACCTGCTGTTCAATCTCGCTTCCTTCAATAACCCAGGTCGTTTGCGCCATTTCTGCCACGGTGCGTTGACTACGGTTGGCACTGACGATGAGGTTATCTTCCTCAGCCGCGATGGCTGGGAGAGTTAAAGACAACAGGAGAGGATTGAGCACCCAGAGACGCTTATGCATTTGTATTCCTTTTAAAAAGAGTCAATCTGTTTTTGTTATGGCGGTAGAGAAACCGATGGTTACATTGTGAAACAGGCGTTAAAACAAATGCGAATATTGCTGATAATAATTGTTGTTATCAATACATTTTACAAAAAATGATCGGATAAGATGATGAAAACACTGAATAATGTAGGGGTAATCCGCGGGAATCTAACCGGGGCTTAATCAGCTCCCGGTGGTGTCAGTACTGCGGGGAAATAGCGGGAAAGGGTTAAACTTTGATAAGTTCAGGCCACAGTCGCAGAGTCGTGTGTGCGATCTGCATCAGTTTTTCAAACGTTGCGCCTTCACGGGCGCTGATCGACATACCCTGTAAAATACAGTTCAGGTATTCGGCCAGTTTTTGCACGTCGCAATGGGCCGGAATTTCGCCTCGTTGCTGGCGCTGGTGAAGGAACTGGGTAAGCGTCTGTTCCTGCATGGCATGGCGGGATTTCACCGTGTGCGCAATATCCCGGGAAGAGGCCGCCAGTGTCGCGGATGTGTTAATTATGAAACATCCCGCCGGGGTGTCTTTACTGGTAAAGCAGGTCGCTATTGCGGTGAAATAGTCTTCCAGCGCGCACTCAAGACTTTTTTCTTCACAAAATAACTGGGCTTCATGTTTCGCCGCGAAGCGGGTGATGTAGCGGTCCAGTACGGCACGAAACAACCCCTCTTTATTGGTGAACTCCGCATACAGCGTGGGCGCTTTTGCGCCGGTTGCTTCTACGAGATCGGCGAGCGATGTCGCTTCATACCCGTGCTGCCAGAAGAGTGTCATGGCCTTATCAAGCGCGGCTTCCCTGTCGAACACTTTTGGTCGGCCACGGCTTTTTTTAGCACAACCTGTCATTTCAGTTGTCATGGCGCCGATGTACCTTTGTTGGGTTTATTGAATAACCATTATAAAAATATTCGACTGCACACTCCAGCGGATTAGCGATAAAAATAATTTAACGCTATTGATATGAAAAATAAGGTCTTTGTGTTTTATATAACGATCATTATAAAAAAATGTTGACGTGTGACCTGGATCACATCTATGATTTACCTATCGATCGTTAAGTTAATCTTTGCGACACACATTCATCTGCTAAAGGTCACTATCATGAAAAACGTAAAAACTCTGTTTGTTGCTGCTGTTCTTAGCTCACTCTCATTTGCAAGCTTTGCTGCCGTTGAAGTTCAGGCCACACCTGCGGGCCAACAGAAAGTTGGTACTATTTCTGCGAATGCGGGGACTAACTTAGGTTCTCTGGAAGATCAACTGGCGCAGAAAGCGGATGAGATGGGGGCGAAGTCTTTCCGTATTACTTCCGTTACCGGTCCTAACACCCTCCACGGGACTGCAGTTATCTACAAATAAGATTTAACCCATCGC
>NZ_SZWS01000054.1:339452-339643 GCF_005281245.1 Citrobacter sp. wls826 | reverse complement strand
TTAAATAAAAACCCCCGCGGAATAAAATCCAGCGGGGGTTTTTTTATGCGCTGAGTTTACAGCGGTTGTTGAGTAACGTCGTGATGACGGGTGACATCGACCGGCATGCCTGAGCGAATCTCCATCGCATGTTCCATGACGGCAGAGTCCGTTTGCGCCGCATTCTTAAACGTCTGCATGGATGCGTTCAG
>NZ_SZWS01000054.1:309694-339388 GCF_005281245.1 Citrobacter sp. wls826 | reverse complement strand
GTCATTGATTTTTTCGGACAACGGCTGGTGCACTTCAACCAGGCGCACGCCGTTAGGTTCAACAGATGCTTTGATTGGCGTATTGATAATATTGACCTTGGTTCCTGGCTTCACCTGACGGAACAGAGTTTCGATATCACCGTCGCGTAGACGAATACAGCCGGAACTGACGCGCATTCCGATGCCAAAGTCAGCATTAGTTCCGTGCAGCAGATACACGCCGCCGTATGCCGCTAAGCGAATGGCATGATGGCCCATCGGGTTATCCGGCCCGGCAGGCACCACGGCAGGAAGGTCGATCCCGTTCGCTTTGTATCGCGCGCGGATATTTGCCGTAGGCGTCCAGGTTGGGTTGGCACGTTTATCAGAGATGGTGGTTACCATTGTGGGCGTCAGCGTGTCACCGCCTAACTGGCCAATACCAATAGGATACACGGTCACCGAATTTGTCCCTGGCTGGTAATAATAAAGACGCAGTTCGGCGAGGTTGATAACAATGCCTTCGCGTGGCGCGTCCGGCAGCAGGGTTTGTAACGGAATAGTCAGCACGCTGCCAGGTCGTGGTACGTAAGGGTCAACGCCGGGGTTGGCCTGTAGCAGCGCCAGAAAGCCGACATTGTATTTTTTCGCAATCGCTTCCAGAGAACCGCCATTGTCTTCGACAACGTGAACGGCATTCTGACCCACCACGCGGCTTCCCGGTGGCGGTAGCGGCCAGGTGTTTGCCTGGGCCGGAAGTGCTAACGCGAAGGTCGCGGCAAGCGTAAAAAATGCTAACCAGCGAGAGAGTCGTTTATTGTTTAACATCACCATAAATCCATTGTTTTTACGTGGTTTTTATTATGTAAAAGTAAACAAGAATTATGGCTGTTTGCAGTGTCGGGAAGTGCAGGGAAGTGCAAAGAGTTTGTAAATTCATCAGGCCGGGTGAGTGGAGGACCCACCCGGCTTGACGCTAGGCTACGGCGTTCTCTTCAAGCTGGCGCATAAACTGGCGAACCCAGTCGATCCGTGCTTTACGCTCGCCCAACTCCTGCATGAATTTCAGGCGTGTTGGACCATCCAGACGGAAGTGTTGCGGTTGTTTTTGCAGTAAACCAATTAGCCAGACCGGGTTAACGTGGTTTTTCTCGGCAAACTCAATAGTACCGCCTTTTTCATTGCCTTCGAGCTTTCTGATCCCCAGTTTCTGCGCCTGCTGGCGTAAACGGGCAATATCCAGCAACGTCCGGGCCGGGTCGGGCAGCAGGCCAAAACGGTCTATCAGCTCGACCTTAATTTCTTCCAGCTCGGTTTCGCCTTTTGCACTGGCAATGCGCTTGTAGAACGACAGTCGCGTGTTGACATCCGGGATATAGTTATCCGGCAGAAGCGATGGCATGCGCAGTTCGACTTCGGTTTGCTGGCTGGTGAGATCTTCCAGCGACGGTTCACGCCCTTCTTTGAGCGCATCGACAGCGTTTTCCAGCAGCTCCATATACAGTGAGAAACCGATGCTTTCCATGGAGCCACTTTGATCTTCGCCCAGCAGTTCCCCAGCGCCACGAATTTCGAGGTCGTGGGTTGCCAGCGCAAAACCTGCACCTAAATCTTCCAGCGAGGCGATGGCTTCCAGGCGTTTTTGTGCGTCGGAGGTCATCGCTTTTGGGTGCGGCGTTAGCAGCCAGGCGTATGCCTGATGGTGTGAGCGTCCCACACGACCCCGTAGCTGATGCAATTGCGCTAAACCGAAGTGGTCAGCTCGTTCAATGATGATGGTGTTGGCAGTGGGAATGTCGATCCCGGTTTCGATAATGGTGGTACACACCAGCACGTTAAAACGCTGGTGGTGGAAATCGTTCATCACGCGTTCCAGCTCGCGCTCGCGCATTTGCCCGTGGCCGATACCAATGCGCGCTTCCGGCACCAGTTCCGCTAATCTGTCAGCGGTTTTCTGGATATTTTCGACGTCGTTAAAGAGATAATAAACTTGTCCCCCGCGCATAACTTCACGCAGGATAGCCTCGCGTACCACCAGGTTGTCATATTCGCGCACAAAGGTTTTGACCGCCAGACGACGAGCGGGTGGTGTGGCGATGATCGACAGATCGCGCATGCCGCTCATCGCCATGTTGAGCGTGCGCGGAATTGGCGTTGCCGTCAGAGTCAGAATATCCACATCCGCGCGCATTGCCTTGATACGTTCTTTGTGGCGAACGCCGAAACGGTGCTCTTCATCGACAATCAGCAGCCCCAGATCTTTTAGCTTCACATCCGCTTGCAGCAGTTTGTGAGTGCCGATGAGAATATCGATTTTACCTTCGGCAACCTGCTCCAGAATCTGCGCTTGCTCTTTGGCGCTACGGAAACGGGACAGCATCTCAATGCGTACCGGCCAGTTGGCAAAGCGGTCGCGGAAGTTGTCGAAGTGCTGCTGAGCGAGCAGGGTGGTCGGTACCAACACGGCAACCTGCTTGTGATTCTCTACGGCGAGGAAGGCGGCACGCATCGCGACTTCGGTTTTACCAAAGCCGACATCGCCACACACCAGGCGGTCCATGGCCAGCGGTTGACACATATCGCTGAGTACCGCGTTGATCGCCTGCGCCTGGTCCGGCGTGGTTTCAAATGGGAAGCTGTCGCAAAACAGCTGATACTGTTCACGGTCATGCTTAAAGGCAAAGCCTTCTTTCGCTGCGCGCTGGGCATAAATATCCAGCAGCTCAGCCGCGACATCGCGGACTTTCTCAGCGGCTTTCTGTCGGGCGCGTGACCAGGCATCACCGCCCAGTTTATGCAGCGGCGCATTCTCTTCCGCGCCGCCGGCGTAGCGGCTTATCAGATGCAGCGACGACACCGGCACATACAGTTTGGCGTCGTTGGCATAGGTGAGCATCAGGTATTCACCGGTGATGCCGCCCGCTTCCAGCGTGGTCATACCGGCATAGCGACCCACGCCGTGCTCCAGATGCACCACTGGCTGACCGGGATGCAGCTCCGCGAGGTTACGAATTAACGTGTCCGGGTTGATGGTGCGACGAGAATCCTGGCGGCGACGCGCCACACGTTCACCGAGCAGATCGCTTTCACAAATCAGCGCCAGATTGCGTTTGCTATCGATGAAGCCGTGCTCGGCTGAGCCAATCATCAGATAACGACCGTTGTCTACGGCTTCGTCGAGTCGCAATATCCGCTTCGGCGCGACTTTGATGCGGGCGAGCAGTTCGCCTAGTGCTTCCCGGCGTCCTTCACTTTCCACCGAGAAAATTACCGGACCGGTAAAGCCTTCAAGGAATTTACGTAATGCATCTAACGGTGCTTTTTGCTGTGCCTGAACGGCGATATCCGGCAGTTTCTGGAACCCGAGGTTGGTATTCGCCGCTTTCTTCGGCAGACTCTCGGTTTTCAACTGAACACGCGGCCAGCGTTTAAGTTCAGAAAACAGCTCATCAACCCGCAGCCACAGCGATTCCGGTGGCAGAAGCGGGCGCATCGGATCAACGCCGCGATTCTCAAAGCGTGACAGGGTATCGGCCTGGAAGCGTGCAGCGCTGGTCTCGATATCGCCAGTATTTACTAATAACGTATTGGCGGGGAAGTAGCTGAACAGCGGCGGCAGAGGCTCGCTGAAAAACAGCGGTTGCCAGTATTCAATCCCCGTAGGTAACGTGCCTTTGCTGACCTGTTGATAAATATGCTCGGCGTCGCGTTTTACCTCAAACGTATCACGCCACTGACTACGGAACAGCTCGATGGCCGTTTTGTCAGTCGGGAATTCGTGTGCGGGCAGCAAATTAATGGCATCGACTTCTTCCAGCGTGCGCTGAGTGTCAGTATCAAACAGACGCAGGCTGTCGATTTCGTCATCAAAGAAATCCAGACGATAAGGCAATTCGCTGCCCATCGGGAACAGATCTAACAACGCGCCACGCGTGGCGTATTCGCCGTGTTCCATGACCTGATCAACATGGCGGTAGCCAGCACTGTCCAGTTGTTCGCGCAGGGCGTCGCGCGAAAGCCGCTGGCCTTTTTTCATGACCAGCGCATGACCGTGCAGATAGCTGTGCGGACAGACACGCTGCATCAGCGTATTTACCGGAACGATCAGCACACCGCGTTGCATGGCAGGCAGTTGATACAGCGTGGAGAGCCGTGAGGAGATAATCTCCTGATGGGGAGAAAAGCTGTCATAGGGAAGCGTTTCCCAGTCGGGCAGGTTCATCACCATCTGGTCAGTAAACTGACGAATTTCATCATGCAGACGCAAAGCATTTTGCATGTCCGGCGCGATCAGCACCACTGGACCCGCGTGACGTTCGGCGATTTCGGCGACCAGCGTTGCGCAGGCGGCACCCGTAAGCTCACCCAACTGGCGCTGATCGGAAGCGCCCGTTGGGAGCGTGTAACGATGTTGTTCAGGCATTCGGTTGTCAGGATCTCGTTTAGATATACATCTGATAAGCAATGTTCTTTATTATCCGTGATCGTTTCTCATAAGCAAATTGATTCGCCCCCGAATGGGGGCAAAAAGCGCGAAGGGGTTAGCGCGAGGCGAGCGATAAAGAGGGCGGGGAAAAGAGCAGATCGGCCACGGTTTTTTGTGAAATCTTACGCACCAGCAGGCCAAACAGGGTGCACAGCAGCAGACAGGCGAACGGATACACCAGTAGCAGGGCCAGCTCCGCGTATGCAGGCCAGGCGGCATGATTGATTTTGGGGATAAGCGTTAAGCTGAACAGCTCAACCAGAATACGGTGTGTGGTGTAGATGGCGATGGTATTGGCGCCAATCACGCTTAACGGACTGGACGCGCGCATGCCAAAGTGGAGCTCGAACTGATAAAACAGCTTCATGATCAACACAATGGAAAGGAGAGAAAGCAATAGCGAGACATTTGCCAGCCACGCGACGACGGCGACGATTGTGCAACCCAGAACAATGACCGCATGACGGCGCAGGGGCACCTCCTTGATCCACGCCATCAGCGTTGCGCCAAACCATGCGCCGAGGCTATACCAGGGCAAATTGCGAATCACGCTGTTCATTCCCCACCACGGGGTCGGGAAAAAATTGATCGCCACGCTCAGCGCCACAAATAACGCTAACAGCGGCATCGCCCAACGGCTGAAAATTTTACACAGAACAAAATAGACAATCAGCGCGTACAGATACCACAGGCTGGTGCTGGCGGTCAGCATCCCGTGGGTAAAATCCGCAATCGAATCCGCATAAGCGGCGTTGGCGGCATGGGTCAGATCGCGCTGCGGGGCGAGCCAGTTATTGAGCGCCACCAACGCCAGCCATTGCACCACTCCCCAAAGCACAAGCACCCAGGCGATACTCCAGATCCGTTTATCCACGCAGGTTGTCCACGGGACGTTATCGATGTAGCGGCGGATCAGATACCCCGAAATAAAGAAAAACACCGGCATGCGAAACGGTGCCAGGTACAAATTGAGGTAAATCCAGCATTTGCTCAACACCTCTGACAGTGGATGCTGAAAAGTGGTGAGGTGCGGGTAAAATGTGATCACCGAGTGGTAAATCACTACCAGGCAAATGCATAACCCCTTGATTTGATTAATCCATAGTTCTTTTTTATTCATTGAGACGGCGCATCCATATTGATTGCAATAGCCTGCCATCCTGCGCAACCCGCCGTGCGCTGTAATGCGTAACTGTCTGCATTTTGTTTTTTTAGGATAAAGGTCAGGGATCAGGGTTGCAGGGGAGAGGGACAACTTTAGCGGTTTGATTTATTTATACTTTTAAGAATAGTGCTGACGAACACTTACGGTTCAGTCATTTACCCATTCCGCTTTCGCTTATATACTCGTGACTTTGCTAACAGCAACCAGACGGATTTCATGTACCAACCTGTCGCTCTATTCATCGGCCTACGTTATATGCGTGGGCGTGCAGCAGATCGCTTCGGTCGCTTCGTTTCCTGGCTCTCCACCATTGGCATTACTCTCGGGGTAATGGCGCTGGTTACGGTGTTGTCGGTGATGAACGGTTTCGAGCGCGAGCTGCAAAACAATATTCTTGGCCTGATGCCTCAGGCCGTCCTCTCGTCTGAACAGGGTTCCCTAAACCCGCAACAACTGCCGGAAAAAGCGGTGGTGTTGAACGGTGTCAACCGCGTTGCACCGATAACCACGGGGGATGTGGTACTGCAAAGTGCGCGTAGCGTGGCAGTCGGCGTGATGCTGGGTATTGACCCGGCGCAAAAAGATCCATTAACGCCATATCTGGTCAATGTGAAGCAAACAGATCTGCAGCCGGGTAAGTATAATGTCATCCTCGGAGAGCAGCTTGCCGGGCAACTGGGTGTTAATCGTGGCGATCAAATTCGCGTGATGGTGCCCTCAGCCAGCCAGTTTACCCCGATGGGGCGTCTGCCGAGCCAGCGTCTGTTTACGGTAATTGGCACCTTCGCCGCCAACAGCGAAGTCGACGGCTACCAGATGCTGACCAACATCCAGGATGCGTCACGTTTGATGCGTTACCCGGTGGGCAATATTACCGGCTGGCGTCTGTGGCTCAACGAACCGTTAAAGGTTGATACGCTGAGCCAGCAAACGCTGCCGCAAGGTACCAAATGGCAGGACTGGCGCGAGCGCAAAGGGGAATTGTTCCAGGCCGTGCGTATGGAGAAAAACATGATGGGGCTGCTGCTTAGCCTGATCGTGGCGGTGGCGGCATTTAATATTATTACCTCGCTGGGTCTGATGGTAATGGAGAAGCAAGGGGAAGTGGCGATTCTACAAACGCAGGGGCTGACGCCGCGGCAGATAATGATGGTGTTTATGGTTCAGGGGGCCAGTGCCGGGATTATCGGCGCGCTGCTGGGCGCGGTGCTGGGCGCATTACTCGCCAGTCAACTGAACAACCTGATGCCAATTATCGGTGTGCTTCTGGATGGGGCTGCGCTGCCGGTCGCCATTGAGCCGCTGCAGGTTATCGTCATTGCGCTGGTGGCGATGGCCATCGCGCTGCTGTCTACGCTTTATCCTTCCTGGCGCGCTGCCGCCACTCAACCCGCTGAGGCTTTACGTTATGAATAAGATCCTGTTGCAATGCGACAACCTGTGCAAACGCTATCAGGAAGGCACAGTGCAGACCGATGTACTGCACGATGTCAGTTTTTGCGTCGGTGAAGGTGAGATGATGGCGATTGTCGGCAGCTCCGGTTCCGGTAAGAGTACGTTGCTGCATCTGTTAGGCGGGCTGGATACGCCAACTTCCGGCGATGTCATTTTTAGCGGTCAGCCGATGAGCAAACTCTCGTCGGCGGCGAAAGCGGAACTGCGCAATCAGAAGCTGGGCTTCATTTATCAGTTCCACCATCTGCTGCCGGACTTTACCGCGCTGGAAAACGTGGCGATGCCGTTGCTGATCGGCAAGAAAAAACCGGCTGAAATCACCGAGCGCGCACGGGATATGCTGAAAGCAGTAGGGCTGGACCATCGTGCCAGCCATCGCCCGTCTGAACTGTCAGGCGGTGAACGCCAGCGCGTGGCCATTGCTCGTGCGCTGGTGAATAACCCGCGCCTGGTACTGGCGGATGAGCCAACGGGTAACCTTGATGCGCGTAACGCGGACAGCATTTTCGAGCTTCTGGGGGAGCTGAACCGCTCTCAGGGCACGGCATTTTTGGTGGTGACACACGATCTGCAACTGGCGAAGCGCATGAGCCGCCAGCTTGAAATGCGCGATGGTCGCCTGACGGCTGAACTGAGCCTGATGGGAGCTGAGTAATGGCTTCGCCTTTATCGTTATTGATTGGTTTGCGTTTTAGCCGTGGTCGGCGGCGCGGCGGCATGGTCTCGCTGATTTCCGTGATTTCCACCGTTGGCATTGCGTTGGGCGTCGCGGTGTTGATCGTCGGCTTAAGCGCCATGAACGGATTTGAGCGTGAGCTTAACAACCGTATTCTGGCCGTGGTGCCGCACGGTGAGATTGAAGCCGTGAATCAGCCGTGGAACAACTGGCAGGAAGCGCTCGACAAGGTACAGAAGGTACCAGGCATTGCTGCTGCGGCGCCTTATATTAACTTTACCGGGCTGGTGGAGAGTGGGGCGAACCTACGCGCAGTGCAGGTGAAGGGCGTTGATCCGCAGCAGGAGCAGCGTTTAAGCGCGCTACCCTCGTTTGTGCAAAACCACGCATGGGATAATTTCAAAGCGGGTGAGCAACAAATCATTATTGGTAAGGGAATTGCCGATGCGCTGAAGGTGAAGCAGGGCGACTGGGTATCGATTATGATCCCTAACGCCAGTGCGGATCATAAGTTACAGCAGCCTAAACGCGTGCGTTTGCACGTCACGGGGATCCTGCAACTGAGCGGTCAGCTCGATCACAGCTTTGCCATGATCCCAATGGAAGATGCGCAGCAATACCTGGATATGGGATCCAGCGTTTCCGGGATCGCGCTGAAAGTGAACGACGTGTTTAACGCCAATAAGCTGGTGCGAGACGCGGGTGAAGTCACCAATAACTATGTGTACATTAAGAGCTGGATCGGTACTTATGGTTATATGTATCGCGATATCCAGATGATCCGCGCCATTATGTATCTGGCGATGGTGCTGGTGATTGGCGTGGCCTGTTTTAATATCGTTTCCACGTTAGTGATGGCGGTAAAAGACAAAAGCGGCGATATTGCGGTATTAAGAACCCTTGGGGCTAAAGATGGCCTTATCCGTGCCATTTTTGTCTGGTACGGCCTGCTGGCGGGGCTGTTCGGTAGCCTGATAGGCGTCGTCATTGGGGTGGTTGTCTCGCTGCAACTGACGCCGATCATTAACGGGATTGAGGCGCTTATCGGCCATCAGTTCCTGTCCGGCGATATCTATTTCATTGACTTCCTGCCATCGGAATTACACTGGCTGGATGTGATTTACGTGCTGGTGACAGCACTCGTGCTGAGTCTTTTGGCAAGTTGGTATCCGGCGCGTCGCGCCAGCAATATTGATCCTGCGAGAGTACTTAGCGGCCAATAACAATATATACACGAAAGCATTCATGCGGCGGTAAGGCGGCAAACCGAAATCTCCACGAGCATAGATAACGATGTGACTGGAGGGTGAGGGCGCAGCCGACCCCAAGGCATCTTGAAGGATGACGTGTATCAAGGAGCGGTGATGTATTACGGATTTGACATCGGCGGGACCAAAATTGCGCTTGGCGTGTTTGATAAGCAACGTCGTTTGCAATGGGAAACTCGCGTCCCTACGCCTCGCGACAGCTATGACGCTTTCCTTGATGCGGTCTGCAATCTGGTGACGGAAGCGGACCAGCGGTTCGGCGTTAAAGGTTCGGTAGGTATCGGCATTCCTGGCATGCCGGAAACGGAAGACGGCACGCTGTATGCGGCCAACGTTCCTGCTGCCAGTGGTAAGCCGCTCCGCGCCGATCTCAGCGCTCGCCTTGACCGCGATGTGCGTCTGGATAACGATGCTAACTGTTTTGCCCTCTCCGAAGCCTGGGATGACGAGTTCACCCAATATCCGCTCGTGATGGGGTTGATCCTCGGCACCGGTGTTGGCGGCGGTCTGGTGCTTAACGGGAAATCCATCACCGGACGCAGCTATATCACCGGCGAGTTTGGTCATATCCGTTTGCCAGTCGATGCGCTGACGTTGATGGGCTTTGATTTCCCATTGCGCCGCTGCGGGTGCGGTCAACTGGGATGCATCGAAAGCTATCTTTCCGGCGGTGGATTTGCGTGGTTGTATCAGCATTACTACCATCAATCGCTGGATGCCCGTGAAATTATCGCGCTGTGGGAGCAGGGTGATGAACAAGCACGTGCCCATGTTGAACGCTATCTGGATTTGCTGGCGGTGTGCCTTGGGAATATCCTGACTATCGTCGATCCTGATTTGGTGGTGATTGGCGGAGGCTTGTCGAATTTTACCGCTATTACGACGCAACTGGCGGACCGACTGCCACGTCATCTGCTGCCGGTTGCCCGGGTGCCGCGTATTGAGCAGGCGCGGCACGGTGATGCGGGCGGGATGCGCGGAGCCGCTTTCCTACATCTTACCGATTAATACAAAGAGGTTGTTATGCTGTCGCGCCGGGGTCATCGGTTAAGCCGCTTTCGTAAAAATAAACGCCATATGCGCGATCGCCTGCGTCAACGAATCTTTTTCAGAGACAGAGTGGTGCCTGAATTGATGGAAAAACCAAGAGTGCTGGTACTGACGGGAGCGGGAATCTCCGCTGAGTCAGGAATTCGAACCTTTCGCGCGGCGGATGGTCTCTGGGAAGAACATCGGGTAGAGGACGTTGCGACTCCGGAAGGATTTAGTCGTAATCCGCAACTGGTCCAGTCGTTTTATAACGCCCGTCGTCATCAGTTGCAACAATCAGAAATCCAGCCTAACGCGGCGCATATCGCGCTGGCAAAACTCGAAGCCGAGCTGGGCGACCGTTTTTTACTGGTGACGCAGAATATTGATAACCTGCATGAACGTGCGGGCAGCCAGAACGTAATCCATATGCACGGCGAACTGCTCAAGGTTCGCTGTTCGCAAAGCGGGCAGATTCTGGAGTGGACTGGCGATGTGACTGCGGAAGATAAATGCCATTGTTGCCAGTTTCCGGCGCCGCTGCGCCCGCACGTGGTGTGGTTTGGTGAAATGCCGCTGGGCATGGATGAAATTTATATGGCACTGGCAATGGCCGATGTGTTCATTGCGATTGGTACATCGGGCCATGTATACCCGGCAGCGGGGTTTGTGCATGAAGCTAGACTACACGGGGCGCATACGGTAGAGCTAAATCTCGAACCGAGCCAGGTAGGAAGCGAGTTTGAAGAGAAGTATTACGGTCCGGCAAGCCAGGTGGTGCCTGAGTTTGTTGAGAAATTATTGAAAGGACTGTGATTTTTATGCCCGATACGCGCAGCGCCATCGGGCATTCCTTACAACGCTGAATTAACGTCCTGCTTTCAGCTTCTGATAATACTCTTCATAGATAGCGCTGGCGGAACCGACATCATTCTGCCATTCCCCTTTGTTGATGGTTTCTGCATCAGGGTAGAGGGTTTTATCGTTCGCGACTTCAGGGCTTAACAGCTTATGTGCTGCCAGGTTTGGCGTCGGATAACCGATGGTTTCCGCGACTTCTTTCGCCACGTCCGGGCGCAGCAGGAAGTTAATCAGCTTCAGCGCACCTTCTTTATTTTTTGCGTTTGCTGGAATAGACAGGCTATCCATCCAGAAAATCCCACCTTCTTTCGGCCATACCACTTCCAGCGGTGTACCTGCCTGACGCGCCACATACGCGGAGCCGTTCCACACCATCCCCAGATTGACTTCGCCTTCCATATACGGGTTGGCCGGGTTGTCAGAGTTAAATGCCGCGACGTTAGGCATCAGCTTCTTCAATTCGTTATAGGCGGCTTCAATCTCTTTAGGATCGGTGGTATTGCCGGAGTATCCCAGCTTGCGCAGCGCCATCTGGAACACTTCACGCGCATCATCCGTTAACAGCAGGCTACCTTTGTACTCCGGTTTCCACAGATCGGCCCAGCTGGTTACTGTTTTCGGGTCGATGGCATCGCTATTGATGCCAATGGCCGTCGCACCCCAGATATACGGGATAGAGTAGTCATTGTTGGGGTCGAATGGCTTGTTGAGCATTTCCGGATCGAGGTTGTGGAAGTTGGTCAACGTCGACTTGTCGATCTTCTGGATCATGCCTTCTTTGCGCATTTTATCGACGTAATAGGTGGACGGAACCACCAGATCGTATGCGCCGTCTTTATAGGTTTTGAGCTTGGCGTACATGGTTTCGTTCGACTCGTAGGTCGAATAGATAACCTTAATGCCGGTCTCTTTGGTGAACTGCTCCAGCAGTCCAGGCGGGACATATTCGGTCCAGTTATAGAAATAGAGCGTGTTGTTGTCATTAGCGTGAGCGGCGCTCATGCCCAGTGCCAGAGCACCCGCCGCGAGCAGGTGGCGTGACCATTTTTTCATCATTTAACGTCCCCTGAATTAAGGGCCTTAGCGGCCCTTGGTTTTATCACGTGCAATAAGCTGGCTGGCAATCACCATAACCAGCGACAGAACCAACAAAATGGTCGCCAGCGCGTTCACCTCTGGTGATACGCCGACTTTTACCATTGAGTAGATTTTTAACGGCAAAATTTCATAACCAGGCCCGGTAACGAAGGACGACACGACGACATCATCCATCGACAACGTAAAGCTCAGCAACCAGCCGGCAGCCACTGCAGGCATTGCCAAAGGCAGTATAATCTTGCGCAGAATAGTCACTTCACTGGCGCCGAGATCTTTGGCGGCTTCAAGCATTCGTACATCAAAACCTTTCAGACGTGAGTAAACCGTCACCACCACAAAAGGTAGACAAAAAGTGATATGCGAGAACAGCAGTGACCAGAAACCCAGTTGAATGCCGATCAGCATAAACAGCACCAGCAAAGAAATCGCCATTACGATATCCGGCGACATCATCACCACGAACAGCATGCCGCTGACAAACGGTTTACCGCGAAAACGGTAGCGGTACAGTGCAACCGCTGTGAGTGAGCCGATCAGCGTGGCAAACGTGGCGGATAGCACCGCCATCGTCAGCGAGTGTTGCGCTGCCTGTAGCAGGCTGTCGTTGTTCATCAGCAGGCCGTACCATTTGGTGGTAAAACCTTGCCAGTTGATGCCAAAGCGCGAGCTGTTAAAGGAGTTCACAATCAAAATAATGATTGGAATATACAGATACGCGTAGATGGCGGTCATAAAACCGCCTCTGAGCAGCCGACCGATCATTCGCGTTTCACCTTCTTGTTCAGAAGGCGCGATGTTTTCAGAGTATTGAAAATAATCAACTTTTTCTCTTCTCCAAAATCTCTCCAAAACTTCCCGCCAAAACAGATAGCCAAAAAGAAGCAGCTATCACTAAGGCCGCGAATTTTACAACAATTTTTAGGATGATCGGGAAAAAAAGGCCATTTAAATGACCAGCTTTACTCATTGCTGACTGCGAGTGGCGGTATAGCAATCGGTTCAGGGAACAATTAGCGCACGCTACCGCTGTAGTGGTAAAGGGGAGGTACTTGACTGCAAAGCCACGAAAGAGCATGGCGTCCCAGTGTTTGAAACCTGTGAACGCTGCAGGGAGCATGCTTAACGAAGGGTAACGAAATTGACGGGAATAGTGGTTTTTTGGATATCAATTTCCTGGCCCGGTGGTAACAAAAAACAGAAAACACCAGAACGGCGTTTTACGCTATCTACAGCGTAAATTTCTTGAATCACCCTGTTTTACGACACAAGAATTTACCTTTAATGACACCGTCAAAGAAACGGCCTTTAGATTGCACCGTGAGAAAAGAGTTATAGATGCTTTCAGGAACGCCCACATACTGGAAAGTTGAAGAATTTACGAACCCAATCTCCAGTATCTTTTCTAATGGGTAGTAACCAATAAATTTTATTTTTGATGAAATCATTGCCTGTCGTTGCATTTTTTCTCCTTCAAATTTTTTAATTTTCCTTCTCTGATAATACACTGATATGAAACAAAAGGAGCATAGTTTTGTAAATGTTATGGCTGTTTCAGAATTTACTGGTTGGATGAAATGATTTTCTTTGTTGCTTTAATTTCCTCAGTTGTGAAAAATAGCACGAAAATTCGTTGCTGGATTTTTACGGATTGAAATGGGATTTCCTTTAAGTGACTGATAAATATATTTTATTTTATTTTTCGTTATCCAGGGGACGACCGGCTGTATGTTATTGCGGGTGAACAGAACTCTTTGATTATGCTGTCTCAGTTTCCATTTCTAAGATTTTGCGAAAAATTAAATGAAAAAATAACTTGCTATTGTTTGTGGGGTGTGTGATTAATGAGGGGTTGGTTAGGTACACAGACCCATTAAAGCGGTTTAGTAAAGCAGTTCTCATCTCAAGCGTTATCCACAGATAATCCTTTCTTTTGAGCCTTCTTATCGTTACTAATTAGATTGTGTGCGAAGCCCTTTTCGCCGTAAGGCTACATAGAATTTAAGGAATTACCTGTGTCTAATAAAATGACTGGTTTAGTAAAATGGTTTAACGAGTCTAAAGGTTTTGGTTTTATTACCCCTGACAATGGTAGTAAAGATGTGTTTGTACACTTCTCTGCTATTCAGAGTGGTGGCTTTAAAACGCTGAATGAAGGTCAAAAAGTTGAGTTCAGCATTACTGCTGGTGCAAAAGGGCCGTCAGCTGAAAACGTTGTAGCTGCCTGATATTTTTCCTGATGTAAACTAATATACGATAGCGAAGACGGTGAATGCCTGAGTAGATATATTAGTTTTTCAGAAACTCAACATCTGTCGACATAAAGCTGAACAGATGTTTGAGTCTAATCATTGGGTAGGACAGTTGAAATGATTATTTTATGAATGTCATTTGTTGTTTTACCTCTGTAGTTTTTCTTGCACGCTTAAGTGCATTCGTAAAAGCTAACAACATCCCAAAAATCGCTGGTGCTATAATATAAAGAAAATTATATTATTTTAGATTCCTCATGTGAACTGATAAGAAATATTTATTTTTTATTGCTTTTAATAGTGAGTTGTAACCTGATACTGAAAACCAAGAGAAATTATTAGTTAAATAGATCTTTTGGATATCACTGCGGTAGTGAGTGTTGTAGCAAATAAAGGCTAACATCATGACCGACCATATTTATTTTAAGTGCCCTTGTTGTCATGGGTCACAGTACAGAACTTCCCATTTTGATGTGACTGAGAAAAATCCCTTTGGTGCAAAGTGTATTTTTTGTAAATCATCAATGATCACACCTGATAACTATGCGCCATATACTTCCAGTAAATCAAATGAACAGGTGTTGCGAAAGTAACATTTGGCTCTGACCTTCCAGTTAAGGCGGCAAGATTCATTATCATTGCCAGGCACTGGTTTAAGTCCAACAAGGGCCGTCAGTCAGCTACTACCTCATCGAATTGAGCGGGCGACTTTTGAACTTGCAGGAGACGAGGGTTTGATCCTCTATGGTTACACCATGAATAAAAACCTCGTTCTAACGGGGTTTTGTCATTTCAGGGTTATCCGTGCAGCATACAAGTAAGTTGGGCAAAGAATTGTATTTTTTGTTTTGCTATTAACATCATGTCTGATGTGTAACGGTATTACTAATAACCATATAAAGGGCAACGCATTGAGAATCATACAAAACCATATTATGGCCCAGGAAATTGGTGAAACAGTTATCCAGCTACTTGAAAATGGCAAAAGGGTTACGACAGGGAATATCATTGATTTGCTCGAACGGAAAAGTCATGCCTTGCACGGTCAAGAGGCCGATGAGATAAGAGAAATATTGATATTTATCAGGAAAAAATCTGTTCTGTAAACGTGTTATAAATCACGTACGGTGCTCACGGATTATGGTTTCTCAATCAAAGACCTACTGAGAGGCATCCAGCCTGGTAGTGCAAAACTCTTCTTTTCTGGCCACACAATAAAATAGGCCTTTTTCATTACTAAAAGATAGGTTGTGATATCTGGACGGTGTGAGGCAATAATGATTACATATTTGTCGATTGACAGTGAAATTAATTATTTTCTGTAAGCACTTTTGTGATTAGGGTTGATAGTGCTTCAAGTTGGATAGCAAGTTGAATGCTCAACCAGACATATCCGTGAACGGCGCTTTCAATGATTTCCTCGCCCTCATTGGCGAGCAAAAGACAATGCAACTCTTTAGTAATTTCGAGAAGATGCTCGCTATTCGATGCTATCGGCGTTGGGTTTCCTTCATGCAAGGCATGTGCGAGGGTGTTGAGGGTGCTTCGGGTCATTTGTTCCATATCTGACAGCGTGTGAGTATTCAATATGAGAAATCGACTGCCACGAGATGCCCAGTGGGCATTTATCTGAAATTTTTGCGCCGCTATCATATCGCGGGTTATCGATTGAATATCTTCAAGTAGACTCTTCGCAATCTTTGTTTCTTTATTTACTGGTGTAATAAGGCTGCGCATTTTTACTACATTATTCAGCGCTCGCGTTTGAAGTTTGGCCATTCTCGGGGGCGCAAGAACGTTTCGGGATACTCCCGCAGTTGTTATTTTTAGATAATCAGAAAGAAAGTCAGCAAGTTGTATACGCCAGTTAATGAATGCTCTTTGGGGATAAATGCTGGTAAACAACATCGCCAGAATGCATCCTATAATAATGTTGGTGCTTCGCCACAATGCTGTTTGTAAGTCTCCTGCAGGAGCGCTGCTGACAACCGCCAGCGTGATACCAATCAATAATGCGGCATAGGGACGTTTACTCATGGCCAGAAAACCACAAAGGAAAGCTGCGCATCCACACCACAGCATCATCATAGTGAGAGAGTACATTTCAATGTGTAATGCGATGATCCCCAAAATCGCACCCCCTACAGTTCCCGCCATACGTTCAAGTGCCCTGGGTATCACATTGCCCATGTAACTAATTGGTCCCATGACCACAACCAGTGTAATCAGGGGCCAGGAGTGGTCTGGTAAATTCAACATTCTTATCAGTAAGAAAGTTATAACAAATGCTAAAGCAATACGGATCCCATGAACTACGCGATAGTTGCGGTAAATCTTAAGTTCTAAAGGACTTATCGGTTTATTCCGTTCAATGGAAAAAATATTGTTTTTCATTGGTTAAAATCTTTAACATAGACAGAATTATAAAGAATGTTCAGATATACACTGAAAAAATAAACTCGTCTTACTTTTTTAACTTATAAAAAAGGAGGGCGATGCCTGATATAGGTTATTGTTAATCAATTGCTAATGCAGTAGCGAAAGAAGACGTAATTTTTAATACCCACATTATCTTTGGATTTGCCATTATGGTGGTAAGCGGTTCTACACATCTTGAGTGGCCCCTGACTTAAATTCAACATGTTGACTTTGACAGATATTAAAAAGTTGTGGACTTCCAAAATACTGGTTAGCATGTTTAAAACGTTTTCTTTTACAGGTTGTTATAAGTCTAATCAAAACAGGTCAGATGGTTTCTGTGCACGGCTTTATATCAGCAACGGTATCATTATATTTATAACATATGCACTTTGATGAGCTAAGGCCCGGACCAAAGCTCATGAGATATAAGTTCTGGCTACATTAGATGGAAGCAGTACACAACCTATTCATGTGTTATCGAAAAGCAACTACGTAAACAGAAAGTGCAAGTGCGAGAAATATCCAGTATTGAGAATGGTAATGGAAAAGTTTGAGCATAAATATCCTCCACAGATTCGGTTCCTAATTAATGGCAGATTTAAATGTCAACAACAAACAAAAAAGCATGGGCATTGATTGTTTGATTGTTTCATATTGTTTCAGTGATGCGCTATGACGGTGCGTTTGCACCAACAATAGGATTTTTGCATTGTTATGGTGAGCTTAGTGTCAGCCGGGCATTAAGACGCGAACAATCTACTGATAAATATAACCCAGGCAGCCATATGCGGCTTTTTCTATCCTGTCTGTTACTCTTTGCCAGCCGCACACCGATACCACAAATCTTACCCGCCGCCTGAATGCCGCAAAGCACACCGGAAATCTTGCCGTTCCTGCCAAAAGCAAAACAGCCGGAGCTGACGTTGTAATCCTCTCTGACATGCTCGGAAATTTCGTGGTAGACGCTAAATATTATGCTGAGATGGAGGAAATACGACTCTTCCGTGAGTCAAAATCCCTGAAAACTTAGGGTGATAGATAAAGGTCTTAAGCAGCATGACATAATTTTCGATTTAAGCTATTTAAATTCATTTTTATGATAAGAATCATGTGCGATTTCCCTATAAAACTAAATCTTGCTATATTTGGTTAATCATGCGTTAATGAATTCTTGGTTTGTAACGAATTTATCTAAAGCAGTCGCTGTAATAATTTTATTTCTTGTTCCTGTTGAGACTTCCTTGCTGGCTTTTCTCTCTGATAGTTTTTCGGACCATTCTGCCCAAGGGCTTACTCAAGAAAGGTAATAATTATGTCTAATAAAATGACTGGCTTAGTTAAATGGTTCAATCCTGAAAAAGGTTTTGGGTTTATCACCCCTAAAGATGGCAGTAATGATGTGTTTGTACACTTTTCTGCTATCCAGAGTAACGATTTCAAGACGCTGAATGAGAATCAGGAAGTTGAGTTTAGTGTTGAACAGGGACCTAAAGGCCCCTCAGCAGTTAATGTCGTGGCTGTATAAGGTAACTGTTATTACACATCATATTCACTTCAGATGCCCGTGTTGCCACGGATCTCAGTACAGAACGTCGAGCTTTGATGTTACTGAAAAAAATCCTTTCGGAGCAAAATGTATTTTTTGCAAATCGGTAATGATTACATTTGACAATGTTGCGCTATACATTCGTTCTGGTCAGACTTCGTTAGATTTTAGAAAATAAAGTTCAGGTTCCTTATGGAGCCTTTTTTGTATGCTAAACCGTTCATCTTTGTACGAACCATCACGGTATCATTATGAAAAAAGTAATCGTTTTTTTTAACTCAGAACCGGCAGTTGTTGTATCCGTAATGAAGGGAATTACTTCGATAATGCGTGAGTTTCCCAATGGGGAAAAAGCACACCTGTCCGTGATGTCAGCAGGATTTCCATCTCTGACAGGAGACCATAAAATAGTTTATGTTGCCTCTGATCGCGATGTCAGTTCCGAAGAGATTCTCGAGGCAGCATCGAAGCTTTTGAAGTGACATCTGATTGTTTCTTTACCGACCGAGATAGTAGTCCAGTGGTTTGCAGGTTTTTTGCGCTTTTCTTGTATGAAGATTGCACTGCAACCTCTTGATTATTGAGTCTTTCCATTCTATCTTTTAAACATGTCAGCGCTGTTATAAGTGCTCCACGGGGAATGTTACATACTTGGCGTTGATACGTTAGAGATCAAGAGAGGTAAATAATGAACGTCGAAGAGTTAAAAACAAAAACTGAAGCGGATATTTCTGAATTCATTACAAAAAAAATTGTTGAACTCAAAAAAAAGACAGGAAAAGAAGTTTCCGACATCCAGTTTACTGCTCGTGAAAAAATGACTGGGCTTGAAAGCTATGATATTAAAATTACATTGATCTAATTGTTAAAAGACCCAGCTTGAATGAAAAGCATTATCTTAAAAGGTAATGCTTTTTTATTGCTGTCAAAAAATTTGGATGTTGTCAAAACCTTCATTTTTAACCATAGAGACAAGGCCTGACTTTTTAATGGGGGCCTTTCCGATGCCAGTCCGCGCTATCGGGCTACTGCTGGCTCAGGGCAGGGAATGCACTTGTCGAATATTTCGTGGTCAGTGGGTATCACATTGAGGGGAGTGGGATGACGTAGTAGCCTGCGAATGGGTTAATTATCATTTCGGTCGGGATTGTTAGATAACCCAACTCCTACTTTTACCGCAGCAAACAACATAATGCACAGAGCGGTAATGACGGTAAATACCAATGAAAGGCTGGTAATCATAAATTTTCTTCATTTCAGATGGATTTGATTATTAGACTAAGGCATAAAGGAAAAGTTCAGGGTAAATATCATAGTATTTCCCGGAAAAATATCGAAGCGGGTCATTGTATACCAGAGCGGACTGCAGGGAGCCGTATCGAAGAGTGGCGGAGCAACGGTCTCAACGGCCCCTGTGGCTGCAAATATCTATCTTGGCAAACGTTTTCATCTACCCTGTGATATCCCCCTTTTGGATAAAAAATAGGAAGATAAATTAAATGGTTAAATTTTATCCAAACGTGGTACAGTGAATCTCATTCATCGAAAGGGTAATCATCATGTCTCTCATCGATTACGCAATGAAGTACCTCGGCGGCGTATCGACGACTACTGTCATCTGCCCGGCCTGCGGCTTACGTTCATCCCAATCTATTTCTAAAATTCGCCTTAAGCAGACAATGCTGTGCCCTGGCTGTAAAACACTGTTTGTTTCACCACGATAACCCTGACACTTAGTTGCACCTAAACCCGGTGTTCTATACTTAAGTCAAATCCCGGCAGCTGTTAAATCCCTGATGCCTTACGCCCATCCTGAGAGAACGTTTCTGAACTGATTTCGCAACTGCTCCTGCATGCTAACTCTGCATCAGAGCAATGCTATGAAAATGAACCCCAGGGCGTGGTTTAACCGCTCCCATATTCCGATGAATGCTACCGAAAGCGTAACGTTTTCGGCGAACGATCCTGCCGGTGAAAGCACGCTGCAGTCAGAACTCTTTTCGACCGCCCAGATGGAACGCTACGGTCAGAAGCTCGCACGGACCCATAAATTATCGCCGGATAAACATCCTTATTATCTTCTAAAAAGACTCGGCGAGAATGAGGCCATCATTACCCAAAGCTGTTATGAGCTTAACGCGGGTAAAAAGACCAGCATCATGCCTGCCGGGGAGTGGTTGCTGGACAATTATTATCTGATTGAGGAACAAATCCGCACTGTCCGCCAGCACTTGCCGAAAAGCTTTGGTAAAGGTCTCCCGTCGCTGATGTCGCCGCTGAATTGCCCACGAATTTACAATATTGCATCAGAGGCCATTGCTCACGGTGACGGGCGCTGGGATGCCGCCAGCCTGACCAGCTATCTCACCGCCTATCAACAGGTGACCCCGCTGACATTAGGTGAAGTCTGGGCGTTACCGGGAATGCTGCGCCTGGCGCTGATTGAAAATCTTCGTCGTATCAGTATCGAAGTGATCAAAGCGCAGCAGGACAGAACGCTGGCTGATATGTGGATAACAAAGATTTTCGGATGTGCAGAGAATGCCCCTGGCGATTTAATCATGGTGGTTGCCGATATGGCACGCTCCCGACCTACGTTAACCAGTGCGTTTGTCGCAGAGCTGGTGCGGCGTCTGCAGGGGCATGGCAATGCGCTGTCGTTACCTCTGACCTGGGTTGATCAGTGCCTTCGGGAACAGGGGATCACCACCGACGTTCTCATACATAATTTCAATCAACAGCTTGCCGCCAGCCAGCTATCTGTCAGTAACAGCATCGCGGGTCTGCGATTACTGAGTGAAACGGATTGGGCTGATTTCGCCGAAACGATAAGTGTCGTCGAACAGGCATTACGTAATGATCCTGCCGGTATCTATCCTCGGATGCACTTCAATACCCGGGATCATTATCGGCACGTTGTTGAGGTACTGGCCAGAGACAGTGGTCTCAGCGAGCCTGAAGTTGCTGACAGGGTGCTGACGCTTTCAGGAAACAGTGCTCCCGATACACTGGAACATCATGTTGGTTATTATCTCGCAGGCGAAGGTCGGCAGGCGCTGGAAATTCATCTGTTAGCAGACACCTCAAGGCTCATGCGCTTGCGGCACAGTTTCAACAGAATAACCCTGCTGTCATGGCTTGGAAGCCTGGCGTTGTTGACAACCGCAACGACCGCAGCGATTTTGCACGAAACAGCCATGCAGGGCGCAGACTGGCTGTTGATCGCGGTGATATTCCCTCTGATTATCGCTGTAACTCAGTTAATGAGCGATTTACTCAGTGACGCCACCACCCGTTTTCGCGTTCCTCGCCCCTTGCCGCGGATGGATTTCTCAACCGGCATTCCCCCTGACAGCGCCACCCTGTTAGTCATCCCCTGCATGCTGACCAGCCACGCAAGTTTCAGCCAACTCCTCACCAGCCTTGAAGTCTGCTGGCTGGGGAATGAAAACGAAAATCTCAGGTTTGCGCTGCTCACTGATTTCGCTGATTCTGCAAATGAACCCTCGCCGGAAAGCCAGATGCTGCTCAGACAGGCGATCGCCGATACGCAGGCGCTGAATCGCCGCTATCCCTCCAGCCGCCCACGTTTTTACCTGCTACACCGCCAGCCTGAATGGAACCCCGCGGAAGGAACGTGGATGGGCTATGAACGCAAGCGGGGAAAACTGGCGTTACTGAACAGCTGGTTGCGCCATCCGGGGACACAATTCGTCAGCGTTGCAGACATGCCTGCTAACCTTTTACCGGGCCACATTAAATACGTCATTACCCTGGACAGTGATACGGTGCTGCCGCGCGATACGGCGCACAAACTGGTCGCGACGATGGCGCATCCGCTGAATACGCCAGAGTATGATCCGGTACGCCAGAGGGTTATCAAAGGATTTGGCATTTTACAACCCGGCCTTGCGGAGGAGATACCACGCAACGGTCAGGGACGTTACGCCGCCATGCGCAGCAGCATACCGGGCAATAATCCCTATTCGATGATGTCTTCGGATATCTATCAGGATCTTTTTGGGGAAGGATCGTTCGTGGGCAAAGGGATTTACGATGTTGACATTTTTATGCAGGCCACTGCCAACACCTGCCCGGAAAATCTGGTTCTCAGCCATGATCTACTCGAAGGATGCTATGCACGTTCGGGTCTGCTGAGTGAGGTGTTACTCTATGAACAGTACCCGAATAATTATCTGTCGGATGTTGCACGCCGTTCACGCTGGATCCGGGGTGACTGGCAACTGCTTAACTGGCTGAAACCACGTGTCAGAAGAGCCGATGGAACCCGGACCAGGAATCCGCTGACCGCGCTTTCTTACTGGAAATTACTCGATAATCTGCGTCGCAGTCTGGTCGCCCCCTCATTACTGGTATTGCTGTTCTTCACCCTGCTCGGGGTACCTAATCCGGTTTACTGGCTGGGCGTACTGTCGCTGATATGGCTGTTGCCAACCATCCTCTGCATCACCCATGACCTGCTGCATAAACCTCTGCGTCGCCGCCTGAAGCCGCATCTGTTACTGGTAGGGGCGGGCGCGCTGAAGCGTTTGTCAGGTATCGGCCTTAATTTTGCGATACTGCCGCACGAAGCCGGATATTCGCTAAAAGCGATCGCCGTGACGTTATGGCGATTGGGGATCAGCAGGCGTCACCTCAGCCAGTGGGTCAGCCACAGCCTGGACAGCAATCAGGCCGGACCCACTGTCGCGCGTTTTTATCAGGCGATGTGGCTGAATGTTGCATGTGGTGTGATGCTGATAATACTGACCGGACAATTTGCTCCACAACTGCTGGGGATTGCGTTGCCGATCGGTTTGTTATGGTGTGTGGCACCGCTGCTGATGAGCTGGCTGAGTCGTCAGCCTGCGCGTAAGGTGTTTTCGCCCAATCCGGAACAAAAACAGCTGTTGCGCCAGACAAGCCGTGAAATCTGGGCGTTTTTTGAAACCTTTGCCACAGAAAAAGAGAACTGGCTTCCGCCTGATAATTACCAGGAAATACCGCAGCCGACGGTGGCCCATCGAACTTCTCCTACCAATATTGGCCTTTCCCTCATGGCTAACCTGACGGCATGGGACTTTGGCTACCTGCCCGGCGGGGAAGTGCTCCGGCGCGTGTCGCTCACGCTCGACACAATGGATAAAATGGAGCACTACCGGGGCCATCTCTACAACTGGTATGACACTCGTACGCTGGCCCCCCTCAGCCCACGCTATATCTCAAGCGTCGACAGCGGCAACATGGCAGGGCATTTGTTGACGCTGCGTGCAGGGCTGTCCGCCATGCGTCATCAGCCAGTTTTAAATCGCCAACAGATACTGGCAGGACTGAACGATACGCTGGATATTCTGGAAAAACAGTGGGGTCAGAACCCGCCTGACAGCTTGCGGTTGCTGCGAAAACACTGCCTGAGCGCGGTGTCGCTCTCTCCGCAGACATTTCTCAGCGAGCTGAAAAATATGCGCACCCAGTGCAATCACCTGAATACGCTATGCCATCAGGGATCTCCTCTTCAGATGCGTTGGGCAGGACATCTGGAGCATCAACTGGTTCAGCTTTGCCATGAGTGGTCGCTGCTGCTTGGCTGGTTACCTGACTCCTGGAACGAACAGACGCTGCCGACTTTGTGCGAGCTTGCCCGCGCAACATTTACTGGTGTAGGAACCCCCCCGGCGTCAGCGACGGAGCAGGCCCGGATGCGACTCAATATTATCACTGAACTTGAACAACGGCTGGATGAGCATGCCCGGATGGATTTCGCCTTTCTGTACAGCGAAGCAACCAGTCTGCTCAGTGTTGGCTATAACTGTGACACGAATATGCCTGACAAGAGCCACTACGATCTTCTACCGTCTGAAATCCGCCTGACCAGCTTTCTTGCCATTGCCACTAATCAGCTACCACTTAAAAGCTGGTACGCGTTGGGACGACTGTTCACTACCATTGACAATGAAACAGCCCTGATGTCATGGAGCGGGTCAATGTTTGAATACCTGATGCCGAATCTGGTAATGCCCACCTGGCCTGGCAGCCTGCTCGATGAAATGAGTCAGTCGGCGGTAATGCGCCAGATTCATTGGGGGAAAGAACGCGGAGTACCGTGGGGCGTTTCAGAGTCTGGTTATCATGCTTTTGATGTTCAGCATAATTATCAATATCAGGCATTTGGTGTGCCGGGTCTCGGCCTGCGCAGGGGGCTTGCTGATGACATGGTTGTCGCCCCTTACGCCACACTGCTGGCGTTGATGGTCTCCCCACAGAAAGCCTGTGAGAACCTGATCAGGCTGCAAAAAAATGGCGCACATGGTGAATACGGTTTTTATGAAGCGCTGGACTATACTCCCTCTCGCCTCGCAACCGGTCAGCTCTATGCGGTGGTTCAGTCCTGGATGGCGCATCACCAGGGCATGGCATTTCAGGCGCTGGCTCATGTGCTACTTGACGCCCCGATGACTGAACGCTTCATGTCCAGTACGGTCTTCCGCTCAGCGAGCCTGCTGTTACAGGAACGCGTGCCGGATGCAGTTGATCTGTACAGTCCGCGCCGTCATTTTGAATCTCATGAGGGCAGGGTCAAACCCGTTCGCTATGAACCCCGTATTTTCTATGGCGTGGACACGCCGGCCCCGGATATTCAACTGCTGTCCAACAACCATTATCATCTGATGTTGACCACGGGCGGCGGCGGCTACAGTCGCTGGAATAATATTGCGCTCACGCGCTGGCGCAGTGATACCACCCGCGATAACTGGGGAGCATTCTGCTATATCCGCGATATACAGACGGGGAATGTGTCGAGCAATACCTGGCAACCGACAGCCCACACCAGCGGGCATGACGAGGAAGTGATATTCACCGATGCGAGTGCTGAATTCAGACGCACTTTCGATGGGCTCAGCGTCAAAACTCAGGTTGTGATCTCCCCGGAGGATGATATTGAGTTGCGACGACTCACACTGATTCATCGTGGTCGCCAGCCCCGCTCTCTGGAACTGACAACCTATGCCGAAGTAGTACTGGCACCTGAAGCCAGCGATCTGGCACACCCGGCATTTAGCAATCTGTTTATTCAGACGGAACTGGATCCTGAGCGTGACGCTATTCTTTGCCACCGGCGCCCGCGTTCTCCGGGTGAAGCGAGTCCCTGCCTGTTTCACATGATGGTGGTGCATGGCGATAACCGTCATAACGTTTCGTTTGAAACAGACAGGGCAAAATTTCTTGGTCGTGGCAGAAACCCTGCGGATGCCCAGGCAATAAAGGCAGGCGGGGCGCTCAGCAACACGTCGGGGTCAGTGCTGGATCCGATCCTGGCAATACGCCACACCATCACTCTGCAGCCGGGGCAGCCGGTCACGATTGATATCATTTATGGCATCAGCGAGACCCGCCAGCAGAGCCTGGCGTTGCTGGAAAAATACCGCGATTACCCTATCGCTGATCGCGTCTTTGAACTGGCCTGGTCTCACAGTCTGGTGGTATTACGCCAGATGAACGCCAGTGAAGATGATGCCACTTTGTTTAATCGTCTTGCCAGCGCGGTGCTTTACCCTGTCCAGGAGCTGCGTGCCGAAGGCCAGGCGATCAGCCGCAACCGGCGTGGTCAGTCCGGTCTGTGGGGCTGGGCAATTTCAGGCGATCTGCCGATAGTGCTGCTCAGTATTACCAGCGAGGAAAGTATTGCCTCAGTGACCACACTGATTCAGGCACACCGTTACTGGAGACAGAAAGGGCTGGATGTTGATTTGGTTATCCTGAATAACAGCCCCGGCGGCTACCAGCAGGGCTTACAAAATCAGATTATGGACTTAATTTATGCCGGATCTGAAGCCAGCCTGCTGGACAAAACGGGCGGTATTTTTGTTCGTAATGGCGAGCATCTCTCTGCTGAGGATAAGTTGCTTTTGATGAGCGTGGCCTGTCTTTATCTTGATGACCGCACAGGCAGTATCAATGAGCAGCTTAATCAGCGTACTCACACCCTTAAACCTCAGGCCAGAGCACTCATTCCACGAGCTGTGCGCGAGCGTAATCAACATACGGACTGGAGCCCCGATATCAGTCAGTTATGCCATTTCAATGGGTACGGTGGATTTTCTCAGGATGGTCGGGAATATCAGATTGTCCTGCGCGAAGATGCGCAGACACCGGCTCCCTGGTCAAACGTACTGGCAAATGCCCGTTTTGGCACTGTGATTTCAGAGGCGGGACAGGCCTACTCCTGGTATGAGAATGCACATGAATACCGGTTGACACCGTGGGAGAACGATCCGGTGAGCGATCGCAGCGGCGAGGCGTTTTATCTGCGCGATGAAGAGAGCGGTGAGTGTTGGTCACCGACGGCTTTACCTGTTCGCGGACATGGTGATTACCTGACCCGTCATGGTTTCGGTTACAGTGTGTTTGCCCATCGAGAGAATGGTATAGACAGCGAGCTGACGGTCCTGGTTGCCGAAGAGGCGCCGGTTAAGCTAGCGCTCCTGACGCTCAGTAACTCTTCGGGTCGGACACGCAAACTTTCCGTCACCGGCTATGTGGAGTGGACGCTCGGAGGAACACGAACTCGCTCAGCCCCTCACATTGTGACACATGCGGCCAGACCGCCTGGCGGCTGCGGAGTGCTGGCGAACAACTTTTATGGCGATAACGGTAGCGGTCGTACTGCCTTTTTTGCCGTCAGCGGTAATGACTGTTCGTTGACCGGGGACCGCCGGGAGTTTATCGGTCGTAATGGTTCTCTGCACGCCCCGTCGGTCATGAAGCTACGCAGGCTTTCTGGTAAAACGGGCGCCGGTCTGGATCCCTGCGGGGCAGTACAATCGGCGGTAACATTAATTGATGGCGATCAGAGGACGTTTATTTTTATCCTCGGCGCAGAGGAGAATCATATTCGAGCTCAGGAGACGCTTGCCCGTTATATGAATGAGGAGACGGTCCGCCAGGAGCTGAACCGGGTTCATAACCACTGGCACAATGTGCTCGATAAAATTGTGGTTAACACCCCCGACACATCGGTAAATTTACTGGTGAATGGCTGGCTATTGTACCAGACGGTAGCCTGTCGCCTGATGGCTCGCAGCGGTTACTACCAGTCCGGCGGCGCATTTGGTTTTCGCGATCAACTGCAGGATACGCTGGCGCTGAGTCATGCTGATCCGAACCGGATGAGAGAACAGATAATCCTGTGTGCATCACGGCAATTTATTGAGGGTGATGTACAGCACTGGTGGCACCCGCCACACGGCAACGGGGTGCGCACCCGCTGTTCCGATGACTATCTGTGGCTTCCGCTTGCCGTTTGCCACTATGTTGAAACGACGGGGGATATGGATGTACTGGAAACACGTATTCCTTATCTGGAGGGACGTCCGCTTCAGCCTGGTGAAGAGTCTGCCTATGATACGCCGGTGATCAGCGGTACCGAAGAGACACTCTGGTTACACTGCGTCAAAGCCATTAAGTATGGACAACAGTTCGGGGAGCATGGTCTGCCGCTGATGGGGGCGGGTGACTGGAATGACGGCATGAACCGGGTGGGGATCGAAGGCAAGGGTGAAAGCGTCTGGCTGGGCTTCTTCCTGTTCGACATTTTGCAGCGGTTTGCGGCGCTGGCTGATCGCAGGCTGGATGAAAGTGTCGCCTCAATGTGCCGTTCACAGGCTGTGCGCCTGCAAAGTAATCTCGAAGCCCACGCCTGGGATGGGGAATGGTACCGGCGTGGATATTTTGACGATGGTACTCCCCTGGGGTCGAAAGCCTCACAGGACTGCCGGATTGATGCGATTGCCCAGAGCTGGTCAGTATTGTCCGGGGCCGCTAGCCCGGGACGGTGCGCAAAGGCCATGCAGGCGCTGGACAAACACCTTGTGGATAGCGAGGGGGGACTGATAAAACTATTAACGCCGCCTTTCGATGGGCACGGTCCAAATCCGGGTTACATACAGGGCTACCTGCCTGGTGTGCGGGAAAACGGAGGGCAGTATACACATGGCGCTATCTGGGCTGTAATGGCATTTGCCCGAATGGGGAATGCCGAACGTGCCTGGCAACTCTGGTCCATGCTCAGCCCGATAAATCATACTCTGAATGTGAACTCAGTCGGGATCTATAAAGCCGAGCCTTATGTCATGAGCGCTGATGTCTACAGCGTCGCTCCCCATATCGGACGTGCCGGATGGAGCTGGTATACCGGTTCATCAGGCTGGGCCTGGCGTTTACTTACCGAGGAATTACTGGGGATAAAACGTTCCGGTGCTGACCTGACGGTTCATGCCCGGTTGCCGGATGGGTGGCCGTCTTTTTCTATGACTTATCAATATGGCGAAAGCCATTATCAGATTAGTGTCTCACGCGGCGATGCAGAATATCGCGTTACACTGGATGGTGCTCTCCTCCCTGATGACAGAATACCGCTGCGGGATGATGGACAAAACCATACGGTTGAGATTATTCAGAACTGACACTGAGTCCAGACGCGCATTAACGTCTGCCGTTAATGCGCTGATTATCCCTGAGAACCTCAATCGCTGTCTGCATGGCGATTTTGTCATCTCGTTTTTTTTGCTTGTCCTGCATGACCTGAAGGTATTCCAGCAAAGTTCGGGTATTAATAGGTCGGCCCTGTTTTCCCACTGCCAGCACGGCTTCGCCAAGAATAATTTTCACTGGTGGCAACTGGGCCGGGTACCAGTCAAGGGGGTCTTCTGATTTCATGATAAATTTCTCACGGAAGGGTATTATATCATAAATCAGACGTTTAATTTTCAATATCTGATATCCTGATTTAATCATAAATTAACATAACTTAAGCCAGTTATTTTTATATTAAGGCGTATAATAATTACTGTGTTCCTCAGAGAATTATTTATGTCTTATACAAAAGGACTCAGGCACTTTAAAGAAAGACCGGTGCATGTTGCCTGCCCGGTATGCGCATACAGAGCCGATCAGAAAGCAGGTAAACTAAGAAAAGATGCGGTTCTGGAGTGCCCTGCCTGCGGGCTGTTGTTCAGACCATCAGAATGCTGGTGTATCGGCGGCTGATCGGCTTCTGCCACCTAACGTGAGTGATGTTGGGAAATGACAATATTGCTCCTGTACTGCAGTTTGAGAGGATATGATGATGAAATCTAAAAAATCTATTTTTATTGAAGGACATATCCTTTCGAACAGTTGTCATGGGCAGGTTGGTCAATCTTTCTGTATCCACAGGGCCAGGTTTAATAATGGTAAATATGCGATTATCCGGGAAGCATCAGGAATATGTTTCAAGCCTGGCGAAATTATTCAACGAAACGATTGCGAGTGGTTTTATAACCTTACCAAAATTCGCCTTCTCTCATTTGAGTACCTTGAAGATGATGAATCCAGAAGACAATTTCTTGAATATCGATAATAAATTCATGCTTATCATGACGGCATATTTTTGCGGGTTTACAATTCCTTTCTGATTTTACAA
>NZ_SZWS01000054.1:285699-309640 GCF_005281245.1 Citrobacter sp. wls826 | reverse complement strand
ATGCAGTTTACTTGAGGGTAAACTGCATGCCATGATCATTTTAACTTTTTGAGTAATATCGGTTAACTATCAATGTCGCTAACCTTCTTGTTCAGCAAGCGGGAGGCGCGCCAGTAGATCAGCAGCATCAGACCCATGACGATGGTCAGCGTAATGCTGGTGGCAGCACCGAACGGCCAATCGCGGATGTTCAGGAACTGAACTTTAATCACGTTGCCAATCAGCAGGTTTTTCGCCCCGCCCATTAAATCGGAAACGTAAAACAGCCCCATTGCGGGCAGCATAACCAGCAGGCATCCGGCGATAATTCCCGGCATCGTTAACGGAATAATGATGCGGGTGAAGGTCTGAAGTTTACTGGCGCCCAAATCGCGCGCGGCTTCCAGCAGCGGTTTATCGAGCTTTTCAATGCTGGAATAGAGCGGCATCACCATAAACGGCAGCAGGATGTACACCAGGCCGATAATCACCGCGCTGGGGGTAAACATGATGCGAATGGGGGTATCGATCACGCCGAGCCACAACAGAAATTCGTTGAGGTAGCCCTTGGTACTGAGGAATATTTTGAGTCCGTAGATGCGAATAAGCGAGTTGGTCCAGAACGGAACAATCAGCAGGAACAGCAGCAATGGACGCACTTTTTCCGGCAGTTTCACCAAAAACCAGGCAAACGGATAGCCGAGCACCAGACAGGCGAGCGTGGCAATCAGCGCCATATTGAGGGAGTGAACCAGTACCTCAAAATAGAGCGGATCGAGCAGGCGTGTATAGTTTTCCAGCGTAAAGACCATTTTGACGAAATTGGCATCGTCGCGGATCAAAAAGCTGGTGCCGATGATCATCAGGTTGGGCAGAAAGACAAATAACACAAGCCAACCGACAATGGTGACGATCACCACACTCTGGAATTTACTTGTGTTCTTCATCAGCCAGTACGACCTCCCAGCTTTCTACCCAGTTAATCGCCATTTTCTGGTCGAGAGAGTGGTCAAAGTCAGGATCGTCTTCGTTGAAGAATTCACTGACCATCACCATCTTGCCATTTTCCAGTTCCACAACCGACTCCAGCGTCATGCCCTTGTAGTTGCGTTCACGCACGTAGCCGATCAGGCCTTCGATATGATTGTCGTCGTTGATTTCATCAACGCGCAGATCTTCAGGGCGTAACAGGACGTGCAGCTTCTGCCCGGGAATCACCGCGAAGTTGACATAAATATTGCACTCACGACCTTCAACGTTAGCACGAACGCGCTGTTCGTCCAGACGTTCTATCACCGTCGCGTTAAACATATTGATCTCACCGATAAACCCGGCGACGAACAGATTTTTCGGCTCTTCGTAGATTTCGCGCGGCGTACCGTCCTGCTCAATCTTGCCATCGCGCATCACCACGATACGGTCTGACATGGTCAGCGCCTCTTCCTGATCGTGAGTGACAAAGACAAAGGTGATACCAAGCTTACGTTGCAGCGCTTTCAGTTCGTTCTGCATCTGCTTGCGTAGTTTGTAGTCCAGCGCAGAGAGAGATTCGTCTAACAGGAGTAAACGGGGTTTATTGACCACCGCTCGGGCAATCGCTACGCGCTGCTGCTGTCCACCGGAGAGTTGATGCGGTTTTCGCTGGGCGAACTCTTCCAGTTGCACCATGCGCAGAGCTTCGGTAACGCGGGGAGGAATGTCGGCTGCGGGCGTTTTTTGCATGCGTAAGCCAAAGGCCACATTCTCAAATACGGTCATGTGGGGAAATAACGCATAGCTTTGGAAGACGGTGTTCACGTAGCGGTTTTCCGCCGGAACGTGAGTGATGTCCTGGTTGTCCAACATGATATGACCGGAATCAACCGTTTCCAGACCGGCAATCAGGCGAAGAACGGTTGTTTTACCGCAGCCAGAGGGGCCAAGCAGCGTGAGAAACTCGCCATTATTGATGGTCAAATCCAGGCTGGAAATCACCTCTTTGCCATCGAAACTTTTGCGAATTCCCGCTAATTGCACCAGTGGAGAAAGCGAACGCGGTTGTTTATTCAATTTTTTACTCTGTCCCATGTAAACGCAACGGATGGCTGACCGCTGCGGGGTTCGTGGTTAACCACCTTGATGACTCTTAATGAGGGCCGTTATTCTACGGCAAACCATTGTAATCGCCAATCCTTGTTGCGAATTACTGACTTAGCCCTATAGTCAGAGGGGATGTCAGGGCGAAATATTCTCACTTGCGGGGATAAAAGTGACCTGACGCAATATTTGTCTTTTGTTGCTTATTGATAATGTTGTCACAAAAAGTGAGGGTGACTGCATGGATAAACTACTTGAGCGTTTTTTACACTACGTGTCGCTGGACACCCAATCAAAATCGGGCGTGCGGCAGGTACCCAGCACCGAAGGACAGTGGAAGTTATTACAACTGCTCAAACAACAGCTCGAAGAGATGGGGCTGGTTAACATTTCACTGAGCGAAAAGGGGACGCTGATGGCCACGTTGCCCGCTAACGTTGCTGGCAATATTCCCGCGATCGGCTTTATTTCCCATGTGGATACCTCACCGGATTTCAGCGGTAAAAACGTTAATCCGCAAATCGTTGAAAACTATCGCGGCGGCGATATTGCGTTAGGCATTGGTGATGAAGTTCTGTCGCCGGTGATGTTCCCGGTGCTGCATCAACTTCTGGGTCAGACGCTGATCACCACAGACGGTAAAACGCTGCTGGGCGCGGATGATAAAGCTGGCGTGGCGGAAATCATGACCGCGCTGGCGGTGCTCATCCAAAAAGATATTCCGCACGGTGATATCCGCGTGGCCTTTACGCCGGACGAAGAGGTTGGTAAAGGGGCGAAGCATTTTGACGTTGCGGCATTTGATGCGCAGTGGGCCTATACCGTTGACGGCGGTGGCGTGGGAGAGCTGGAATTTGAAAACTTCAACGCCGCGTCGGTTAATATCAAAATTGTCGGCAACAATGTGCATCCCGGTACCGCAAAAGGGGTGATGGTGAATGCGCTGTCGCTGGCTGCTCGTATTCATGCTGAGGTTCCGGCAGACGAAAGCCCGGAAACGACGGAAGGCTACGAAGGCTTTTATCATCTGGCGAGCATGAAAGGGACGGTCGATCGGGCGGATATGCACTACATCATCCGTGATTTTGACCGCAAGCAGTTTGAAGCGCGCAAACGCAAGATCATGGAGATCGCCAAAAAGGTCGGCAAAGGGTTACACCCGGATTGCTATATCGAACTGGTGATTGAAGACAGCTACTACAATATGCGCGAAAAAGTGATTGAGCATCCGCACGTGCTGGATATCGCTCAGAAGGCGATGCGCGATTGCGATATTGAGCCGGTGCTGAAGCCTATTCGTGGCGGCACCGACGGCGCGCAGCTGTCGTTTATGGGATTACCGTGTCCGAATCTGTTCACCGGAGGCTACAACTATCATGGTAAACATGAGTTTGTAACTCTGGAAGGAATGGAAAAAGCGGTGCGGGTGATTGTACGTATTGCGGAATTAACCGCAAAGCAGCAGTAAATTTATCGATAGATGCCGGATAGCGCGTTGCTTATCCGGCCTACAGTATTTCACTCCAGAAGTCCTGATAGGACGCGCTAGCGTCGCATCAGGCACCGTTCGTATTATCCTTCGAAGAACCAGTATCCGCTGTTTACCAGTGCGGCAAGCATGGCAAGGAAAGACGGATCTTCCAGCGCATCCTCAAAGTTCTCGGCCGTCAGAACAATATGGCTGGCAAGCGCTTCCAGGGCAGGGCGATGCGGTGAATCAATTTTCTCACCGTTGGCGTAGACGTCATCGCCGATGCGCAATACGCGCAATCCGCCCAGACGCACTAACACATCCCCTTGCTTCAGGGCATCGTAAATTTCGTCTGGTTGATACGGCGGCTCCGGCGGAGCAATATCCAGCTCATGACGAGACTGAGATATAAACTCGCCAAACCACTGCTGGAAATGTTCCGGCTGATTAATCAGTCCAAGCATCATTTCACGCAGCTTGTCCATTTCCTGCGGCAGAACGTCAGCCGGATGATCGCGCGGCGGCAGGTCAGGATCGCTGTAATACGTGCTGCCCAGCTCACGTTGCAAAACGTAATCGGCGAAGCCGCTGATCAGTTCGCGGGTATTCGGCGCGCGGAAACCGACCGAATAGTTCATGGCGTTTTCCAGCGCATAGCCTTCGTGCGGGAATCCTGGTGGAATGTACAGGATATCGCCGGGTTCCAGCTCTTCATCGATGATGGCTTCAAACGGGGCGACCTGCAGCAGGTCCGGGTGAGGGCAGTGCTGCTTCAACTGCAGTTTTTCGCCCACGCGCCAGCGACGTCGACCGGTTCCCTGAATGATAAACACATCGTACTGATCAAGATGTGGGCCAACGCCGCCACCGGGTACGGAGAAGGAGATCATCAGATCGTCAATCCGCCAGTCCGGCAGTTCGCGAAACGGACGCATCAGCGCGGCGGTGGGTTCATGCCAGTGATTGACCGCCTGTACCAGCAGCGACCAGTTGTTCTCGCCGAGATGATCATAGCTTTCGAACGGACCGTGGCTAACCTGCCATTTACCGTCCTGGTGGCTGACGAGTCGGCTGTCGACTTCGCTTTCCATTGCCAGTCCAGCCAGTTCGTCAGGAGAGAGTGGATCAATAAAGTTGTTAAACCCGCGTTTTAAGACCACCGGGCGTTTCTGCCAGTGGCGTTCAAGAAAATCGGGCCAGTTAAGTGTGAGTTGGTATTCCATAATGAGCATCCCGCAGGCTGGTATCTGCAACCGATTATAACGGATACTTAACCGCAAGCGGGAAATCAGTACATATTTATTACATGCGGCGATTACTCGTCTATCTGCCCCGGCTGCTGGCGGCCAAAAATAACTTCCATGCGCGCGCCACCCAGCAGGCTATCGCCTGCAATAATCTGCCCGTCATACTGTTCGGTGATTTCTCGCGCCACCGCCAGTCCAACGCCTTGACCTGGCCGTAGCGTATCGACACGCTGTCCACGGTCAAACACCACTTCCCGTTTGCTTTGCGGAATACCAGGACCATCATCTTCAACCAGAATGTGTAGCTGATCCTCGGACAAATGCGCTGAAATCTCGACAAACTCCAGACAATATTTACATGCGTTATCCAGCACGTTGCCCATCACTTCGACAAAATCGTTCTGTTCGCCCACAAAACTGATTTCGGGTGAGATATCGAGATTTATGTTGACGCCTTTACGCTGATACACCTTATTTAGCGCCGAGGTGAGTTTATCCAGCAACGGCGCGACCGGATGCAGTTCGCGGCTAAGCAGCACGCTGCTACCACGCATGCTGGCGCGATGCAGGTAATAGCCAATCTGCTGGGAAATACGGCTGATTTGTTCCAGCATGATGGGTTCCGCGTCGCTTACGTTCATTTTTTCATTACGCATCGAGCGGAGCGTACTCTGTAATACCGCCAGCGGTGTTTTCAGGCTATGGGTGAGGTCTGTTAACGTCGTACGGTATTTGTCGTAGCGCTCGCGTTCGCTTTTTAAAAGTCGATTAAGATTGCGGACCAGGCTGGTCAGTTCGCGCGTGGTGGCGGGGTTTAGCATCTCTCGATGATGTTCCTCAAGCTCACGGACTTCACGCGCCAGCGATTCGATAGGCCGCAGACTCCACCAGGCGGCTACCCATAACAGCGGAATGACCAGCAACAGATTGGCGACCAGCACATAAATAAACCAACTCCAGACCATATACGAGCGCTTTAGCTCAATAGGAATGGTATCGACAACCACTATGGTCAACTGTGGCATTCTGGCAGTGGCGGGGTAGACGTTCACGGCGACCGAGTGGGTCATTTCGGCATCGTCGTCATCTTCTCTGACTTCTTTTAGCTGCTGCTGAGCGGAGTGATCTTCGCCCAGTAAGGTGCTGGTGGCATCTACATTGGCTTCAATCTCATGAAAACCGTTCGCTTTTAGCCATTCCGGTTGGATACTGTGCGTCAGCCAGGGAACATTGCGCTGCGCCCACAACAACTCACCGTTTTCGTTATAGATCAGCGACATTGTTGGGCTTTGCATATCGAGATTCTCGGGCAGCTCGACGTTTATCTTACCGTTCTCCCATTTTGCCAGGGTATAGAACAGGTTACTTTCACCCCGCAGCAGGCGGAACGTTGTTTTATCAAAGCTGACGCTGTAGCCCACCAGGGCAACCATGCCGTAGGCCAGCGAAAGCACCAATACCACGCCTGCGGTTGCCAGTAAAAAGCGCAACCGCAGTGATAACGGGAAAAAATGACGCAATAATTTATTCATTAGCGCAGTTCAAAAAGATATCCCTGGCCACGCACGGTGGTGATGACATCATCCGGGTATTGCGCCTGTATTTTTTTACGCAGACGCCCCATCAGAACATCAATGGTGTGGCTTTCACGCAGCTCGGCATCCGGGTAAAGCTGTAACATGAGCGAATCTTTACTGACCACTTTGCCGTTATTACGGATAAGTGTTTCCATAATGGTGTATTCGAACGCCGTGAGCTTGATAACTTCATCATTGACGGATAACTCGCGTCGAGAGAGGTCCACCTGGAAAGGAGGAAGAGAGATAATCTGCGATGCCAGACCGCTGTTGCGACGCATAAGTGCCTGCATGCGCGCAGCCACCTCTTCGATATGAAACGGTTTGGTGACGTAATCGTCGGCTCCGGCGCTGAGTACTTCCACCTTGTCTTGCCAGCCTTCACGCGCGGTTAACACCAGAATCGGCAACGAAACCTCATTGCTGCGCCAACGGCGGATCAATGACAAACCGTCTTCATCGGGGAGTCCTAAATCAACGATCGCGATATCCGGCAGATGTTCATTCAGATAATAGTCCGCTTCCTTCGCATCTTCTGCATCATCCACCTGATGCCCTAAATCCTGTAACTGAACCTTGAGGTGGTGGCGTAATAAAGCATTATCCTCGACAACCAGTACGCGCATCATCGTTTCTCCCTAAAATAACGGTATAAATAGTTTAACGCTGATTATGTGGATTGAAAGCAGCGCTATGAAATTAAATAACTTTTCTCATGCTCCCCTGCCCGTGGGGGCGTCCTGGGGGCAATGCCGTTGGCATCTGATTGTTCAGCATGTTGACCTGATCCTGGTTCATGTCGCCAATCCACTTGGAGTAAACCTCGTACACCATTCGCGCATCTTCATGTCCCATCTGACTCGCTATGAATGACGGATTCGCTCCGGCCATCAACGTCCAGCATGCGTAGGTATGCCGTGACTGATAAGGATTCCTTTCGCGGATATTGGCAAGTTTAGTGCCTCGCATCCAGCCATAGGCAATCGAGTTCTTGGAGAAGTAACTGCCTTTTTTTGACGAATATGCTGTCGGTGAAAAAACGAAGCGAAGAGATTGCTGCTCAGTTTTTCCGATCTCCCGATGGTGAAATCGAATTTCTTGCTTCGGATTAGCGCCGGTGACTTCGTATTGTTCCTTCAGTGCATCCAGAGCAGGTTTAAGCAACGTTATCGTCCTTATTCCGGCATCTGTCTTAGGGGGTACAAATACTCGCTTATTCGTCAAACTTCTGGATACGTGGATTTCACCTTTTACCAAATCAATGTCTTCCCATGCCAGGGCGCATATCTCGCCCGGCCTCATCCCCGTATGTACGGCAACAATAATGATTAATGCCTGGCTACGGGGAAGGGCGGCTATCAGAGCCTGGTACTCATGAAGTAAAAGTGGGTCGGGATCATTTTTAGATAACTTGAGTCGCGACACTCCTTCATAAGGAGCATGCAATATAAACTGGCTTCGGTTTGCGAGCTTAAGCATTTCTGATAAAACTGCCATCTGTTTATTGACTGTTGAGGGCGCGCGGCCCTGCCGGGCCAGATTCGGCATTGCCGGGTTAATAATTGTCCCGGTCAATAACTCCTTTCGGTAATGCAAAATATCGGCATGCTCAATATCTACCAGACGGGTATTTTCTCCGACTACACGCAGTAACGTATTTACGACCGAAGTAAGCGATAGCAGTGTTGCACCAGATACCTCTAAGGCTTTGGTGTCTGTAAAAAAATCACTCAGTTCTTTAAACGTGGTGATTTTTTTGGTTGTGATGAACTTCTTAAGCGCTTTGGATTCCGGGAAACGTTCCGCATAGTCGAACTTACCGAGCTGTATTTCACTTGTTATGAGCGCGCGAAGATTTCCAGCTTTTTTGATGTTGCTGCTGTTCACCGTCCAGCCGCGAAGGACTTCGCGGCAACGTTTGCCGCGATAGGTAAATGTGATCCGTATTTTTCCATTATGCAGCTCAACGCCGGTTGGAAAGTCCATCATGCATCCTGTACTAATTGGTTAATCTTTGGATAGTTGTACCAAAGCAGACCTTTAGAATTGTCAGTTTCCCCGAGAGCTGTCAGATGTTTGAAATGCACGCCTTCGATCCACAAATTCAACCGATAACTTTTAATTTGTCTTTCCGACAAGCCGGTCTTTTCTGTTAGTCGCGCTTCAACCATCCACTCTTCGCTGAAAATGAGTTGCGACATACATAACTCCAATGCCGCCAGCCACAACAGTACATGCTGTAGCTGGCGAATATTGATAATCAAAAATCAGTAGTTGGTATTGCCTTTCGTTTTTGGCACTGTTTTTTCTTGGGTTTCATGCTCGGCTGTATAGCGCGCTGACGAACTGGTGGCCGCGTGAAAACATGTTCACTTATGCGCCTGCGTTCTCCCATTCGCCATAAATGCCAGGACGTCCAGTCACATCCATCATCACAGATGTGCAGAGAACGGATCAGGGCTTCATCGCCGGTTAAATTCTCTGTCACTGTTCCGCCTCCGCACTTATAACCCCTGCGGCCAACGCTGCGGCCATGTGCGGCAATTCGTCAAAATCGCCGCGGCATGCCGGGTTTGCACACATCCCTTGCAGCGCTGCAAGCGTCAGTTGCTGGCGATAGGTGAGGGCAATCGGGGCAGGTTTTGGCGCAAATACTGTTTCTGGGTCCTTTTTCGGCTTAACGGTAACCACGGGAGGATCCATCTCCACCGGTTTTGGCGGTTCCGGGCGACGATATTCCACGATCGCATCTAGGGCGATTTTCTGACGTACGGCAGCATCATCAGACCAGCTATCAAGAATTGTCGTTGCGACATCGTGAACTTCTTCGTCGCTGAAATTGGGCGACAGACAAAATTCAGTGGTGGCAATATCGATGATCAGCAGAGGAAGAATGTCAGCGATAATATGACCGGTACATGTCACAACGCCTTCCGCTTCTTCTTTACCCATAATGTCGGTACGTCCGGAAAGCAGATCGTTCAGCGCGTGGGCAATCTCAATTTCATGAGCATCCAGAAGTTGCCGGTAGTCTTCCTGTTCGGTCACTTCCGTTTTTTCGCCCTCATTTGAGGCGCTATTGGCAAATGCTGCATCCAGGTCCCTGTCGAGTTCTGCAGCGCGAGCCGGGCAGACAGCTGGTGGTAAATTTTCGTCCTGTAACGTCTGTTCGGTTTTACTATCAGATTTTGTTCCATCATTTTTTTGTGGCAGCGGAGCAGACGTACGGCCGCAGGCAATATCAACAATCAGTGAACTCGGATTAGCGTGATCGGACTCAGTCAGGTTTTTATTGATGTACTCGCGCAGTTTTACCGGATCCCGGTAGATATCCTCCGGAGAGGATTTAATGAGGGCAATAATTGCTGCGCGAGAAAAATCCAGAATACCGGGCGTGCGGCGTAACTGTTTCCACCACGCCGTAAAACGCTCATCGGTGCCGGTTTCTTCCATCTTTTTTGCGCGCTCATGAACAGCATGTGGCAGTTCGTAGATGTCGAAATCCATAGCAATACCCAGAATACCAATGCAAACCTCGCGGCGCAGGGTTGCCAGCGTATGTGTAAGAACCCGGTCGGTTGGGTTACCGCCGCCGAGCGTACAGTCAGATTCGGTGTGAGTCTCGTCTCCGGTTTCAGGTTCGCCAGCTTTAAGTTTTACTGGCTCACGTTTATCCGCTGGCGTGTCCAGCCATTTGGTAAACAGGTTCTTATAGTCTGGCCATTTCGCATTGTCGCGCGCCTTCTGACGCACCCAGGCCAGGCATTCGGTCTGTTTCTCAGGAAGCAGGGCAAGAACGCGGGGTTCTTTGGCGATAGCCTCCGCCTGTTCACGTAAAGAGTTAAATTCATCATCATTCAGCATGTCGATTAACTGACCATACTGAGAAGGGTTGACTTCATCAATGGCACCAAACACCGTGAGGCAGTATGCACGGGCCAGCACATCAAGTTCTTTCACCGGCTTCATTTGCTCTTCCGGCGCGCCAGCATTAAGTTGTTCATTATCGCCAGCAAGCTCTGGTTCAACCATAACGCGCTCTGGTTCGCCTTTTTCAGCATTCCAGATAATGTCACTGGTGAAGAGGTCGGTATAGAACTGCCCTTCAACAGTGCAGAACATTCCTTCCTCTACTTCCCATACCTTGGGAGCAAAATAATCATCAGCATAATCTGGCGCGAACTGTATAAAATCCGCATGCAGTAATGTTTTTGCTATTGTTTTATTCTTGGCTTGTTTAAAAGCAACATAAATCGGAAGCGTACTATCTTTTTCAAGTGCGCTTTTTTTTGGTTCGAATCTCCCGCCAAAATTTTTTAATCCAATTGTCATAATAACCTCAATAATATTTATGTGAATGGCGTGCATTGCTTCTGCTTAAATTACAGCGCCGTGGTTCATGAATTTGTTTGTAGGAGATAGCATGCTCAAGGCTACAGAAATAAGCAGTGACTACTCTCTTATTCATTCTTTTTGTTGATTTATACATGGAGTCATCAGAACTCCATTTTTTGCAATACGGACAGCACTCAAGTGTCACTTACCCTCCCTGCATTGCTGGCTATGACAGGGCCATCATTGATGGATATAGTTAGCCCTGCCAGTTAAGGCATAAATAAAAAATCTCTTAATTGTTTGAAGTTATCGAAGGGGGTAAATAAAAGTTCAGCGTAAAAATTCGCTAATATTAACCCTCTGGTCGTTAACTATTTTTGTCATTACTTTGATGAAGCACATATCCAGCACCGCCTCATCTTTGTATTTTTTAACACCGGTTATATCAGCCACAGCTTTTTTATATTCAGCTTCAGCTGTACGTTGGGCAATATCTTCGCTGGTAAATTTAACCATTGGCACGCACCATCCTGAGTAAAGATTCTGTGTGATCGAGAGCTGCCTTCTGTTGTTCGTACAATGCCTCAAGTTCAGCTGTAAGGCAGTCGCGAAAAGCAGGAACGGTTAACTGATGAATAAAATTACTTACTGAGCTTTCCACATCAGGATCCCCGTCCGGTATAACTGGCTGTGAATTTTTCATAAACCCTCCGGTAAAAAAGGTGCCCATCCTGGGAGATGGGCAAAGACCACGCAGCACACACAGCAACTAATCACATCTGCAAGCGCACTCCGCCTGTTTCAGACCTGTCACCCATTACTGGTAAGTGAAGGAGTGCGCTTGCATGTTGTTCCCTGAAAAAGCTGGTGGTGGCCGGATACATACGGGAAAACACCGGGCCGCCAGAACAGGGTTCTACTTCTTATTGCTTTGGCCTGCTTTTAACCACATCAGGCGCGGTGGATCCTGCTATTCCCCAACAGTCAGGAATGCGATAATCTGGATACCCCCAATAGTCATAAGGAACTGAGATGCAACATCTTGATTACGAAGAGAAGCACATGCCGATTCAGCAAAGGCCACCGGCTCCACCAAAAGAAGACTGAGGTGTTATATGAACCGAGACGATTTGGAGTTTGATATTAACTATTCGTATTTCATTGAAAAAATGAATTACACCCTTCTGAACCGAATAGATAAAAGTATTACCCTTATACTTATCGTCTTGGGCTTTTCTGTCTTTGCTCCATTCAGCAATATGTTTATTTTTGGTGTTTCTGTTGCCGTTCTGTCTGTACTTCAGCTGGTTTATCAATTTGGGCAAGAAGCGGGTTTATCTAAGGAGCAAATGAGGCAATACAAGCGTTTACTTGTTGAATTCTCAATTCTTCCTGATGATGAACTAAGAGCCAGATATCTGAAGATCCAGGACGCCGACAGTAACCCTTGGCGGTCGCTGCAAGATGCTGCATTTAAGCGAACCTGCATCGCACTGGGACGTAATGATGATTCTGAAATATCATTCATACACAGCGTGATTGCTTGGATTTCGGGTGACCTGCCCCGAACAAAAAAGGTGAAAAAAGATGTCAAAACCCGTGCCGATAATTCCTAACCATGTTCCCCCGAAACCCAGACCACCAGCACCTAAAGGATGAGATATTACTGATGGACCACACATCTCCTCATCCAGATAGACATGGACACGTACCTACACAACCACGTCCTCCTGTACCACCAAGTAAATAAAAAATTACCTTGGTTGGGGTACCCTGATTGTTAAAGAGCGAAGCGTCCAGTGGGGCGCTTTTTTTTGTTTCTGGCCCTGTATCGCCAGGGTAAGCGGAACATTTTGATTCTGAGTAATCACTGCGTGTGGTTACTTGATGACATGAGATTAACTAAAGGTAATTTAAATGGCAAGAGTAAAAATAACAAAAGTTAAGTTGTGAGGTGTAAAAAAACGCAAGCCATTGACTGACTTGCTATTTTTTATTTGTCTGGGATTTTCTAACTTTTAGAAGTTCTTCAAAGAGGCGGTTAAAATTTTCAACTCTTGCTTCTAACTCATTGAGATAGGACTCTTTTTCTGATTCAGGAAGAGAATCAAACAAATCTAAAAGACGTTGCTGCCGTTCATCTAACGCCGTAGGAAGTGACTCCACTGGGGTGGGGATTTGTTCTTCATCACCGAAAAGTAACCAGGTCGGAGAACAGCGCAGCGCAGTACTTAAAGCAAAGAGACTTTTCCCCTTCGGCTCAGTTTGGCCGCTTTCCCATTTGAATACGCTAACGCTGGACTTCTTAACCAGATCAGCAAGCTGCTGCTGTGTTAGTCCAAGCTCTTTGCGCCGGGCGGCGATGCGATCACTCAAGGTTTCAATTTTCATAAGCCTAATATAAGTTAACTTGACATAACTTTTGTTAGTATTTATTTTGCTAACATTAGTTATGCGGAGGACGCATGTTCACAGAGACAGTGATTAAGTTTTTTGGCTCCAAAGCTGCCGTTGCGCGAGCGCTTGGTATTTCTCAGGTCGCGGTCACCCGATGGGGGAGCGCCATTCCTGAAAAGCGAGCAGTTAGGTTAGAGCGTCTAACAGGTGGAGTTCTGAAATATGACCCGTTGTTTTATGAAAACCAGGATAAAGCAAAGAAAGGGAGAAAATTGAACGATGAAAATCAATGAGATCAAATTGCTGGCCATCGAGCTGGAAGAGTGGGCTATGAAAGATGGCAGGAAAGGGGGCTGGAAAAAGATAGTCCCGCTAATTACAGCGCATCACTACGGTGATTTGCTGGATAACCTGGCGGATATCGTCGACCCGTCAGAGTTTGCGCGCCGCCTGCATAACAACACGCAGATCATCCAGCGGGCATTTCGAAATGACACGCCGAACTATCGTGGTCAGGCAGCTGCGCTGGCGCCAGCAATCAGAGCTGCGATGGATGCAGAGCTGGCTGGTCAGCATGACTTACATAACCTGGTGGCTATTGCGAACCGCGAGTGCATAGAGGCGACCAGCGCGGTGCTGACTGGTAAGCCAGTGCAGGTAATCCGCAAAGAAACGGCAGAGGCAATTCAGGCGCTGGCCGATCTCATTCCCGGAGTCAGCATCCAGTTTAAACATATCAGCCCGCACGCGGTGTAACAGGAGACTCCCATGCTTGCCCAGGAATTAGTAGACCGCATGAAAAAAGCGATGAAGCACAGAGTACCGGCGGAGACAGTCGATCGCAGCGCTGAACTGATTCCGGGGATGAAATACCGCAACGAACGCGGACGCATGGTGACGGTAATGAGAGTTTCTCATCTTCGGGTTATGTACCGATACGAAGGTTATCAGGACATCTGCGAGACAGGCCGGAGAGAGTTTGATTTGAAATTTAGAAAGGTGCAGTCGTGAGCAGCAAATTACACGGTCTTGTTTGGGAAGGATGCGCTCCTGCTGGATTGGGAATTTCCCGCGTTGCGCTTATGGCCCGCCTGGCTGATTACAGCAATGCTGACGGCATATCGTGGCCAGCGATTGAGACGCTCAGGATTGAGATCGGAGCTAAAAGCGATACGACAATAAAAACTGCTTTAGCTGAGCTTGTTAAGGGCGGCTGGATTAAAAAAACAGAACGCAAGCTGGGCGGCAGAAATCTGACAAATGTTTATCAGATTGATATCGCAAAACTTGAAGAAGCGGCAGCAGAGGGGCGTAAAAAAATACGGGAAGAGAGAGCCCAAAAGAAAGGTTCCCGTTGCCTGCCAGCAGGGAAGGAAGATAAGGCGTCAATTTTTGACCCGTCAAATAATGGCCCCTTAAAGGAGGATAGTAAGGGGGCAGATTTTGACCCGTCAAAAATTGAGGGGTCAAAAATTGGTGAAAACAGCGATTTAACCCCCCCAAAAATCGACCCCGATCCGTCATTAAAACCTGATCCGTCATTAAACCCCACACATAACACGCGAGGGGAAGAGGTCGAACCAGTTAATAACAACCCGGTTCCTGAATACCCTGGACAACCTGGTATGAATTTTCCCGCCGGAGAGTCATTTGGGAAGGTCCCAATGACCATTGACTGGAAACCGTCGGCTGACTTCCGCCAGCGCGTTGGATTCTGGGGCATAACGATCCCGGATGGACTGAACCTCAGAGCCGAGCTGAACAGCTTCATTGCCTACTGGCAACCAGAGAACAAAGTTTTTTACCAGTCGCAGTGGGAGCAGAAATTTGCCCGCCACCTGCAACAGGCCAAACCCACTAAACCGCGAGGTAACTCACATGCAGGACTGGATCCAAACTCCACAGCAAACGCAGCTGTACAGCGAGCACGCGCAGCACGCGCTGCACAACTCCGCGCTCGAGGAGAAGGCCTGGAAGTTCTGGGTTCTCATGCTGGAAATTTACTCCAGTCGATGGGAAACCAAAAACGGATCGGCTCCGTCGGACCTATGGATTGCTCAGATTGGGAATTTGACCAGCGACCGGATGACGAGCGTCTGTAACGCGATGGTTGCTCGCTGTGCAGCGGGTAATTCATGGCCACCTGACCTGGCTGAGTTCGTGACGCTGGTGGCTGACTGTGACGGTGGGAAGCTTGGACTGAAGGTTTCGGACGTTATGGCGGAATACAGGAACTGGCGCAACGAATCTTACCGTTACGCCAGCACTGAGGAATATTTCATTGCCCGCGAATGTAATCCGGTCCTGTACCAGATTTGCACTGAACTTCGCCGAACTGGGGTTGAGCGACAAATGACGCAACCCGAGCTGGAGAGACTGGCAGCGGACCAACTGGCGAAGTGGGAAAAACACCTGGAGGACGGCAAACAGATCCCTCCGGTAAGAAAACAGATTGCGGCGCCACTCCATCCGGCAGGACCGACACCCGCGCAGCAGCTGCTTGAAGAATACAAACGGCGTAAAGCGGCTGGCTTAATTTAACCAGGAGAATTTTATGGAAACCATTTTAGACGTACTGAAAGCGATGGAAAAAGCGACTGCCCGTGAAATTGCGGCGCGCATGAAAATTGAGCCTGCGGCGGTGATCGGGATGCTGCGTGAACACGAAGAACGTAACGAGGTTGTTCAGGCTAACGGGTACTGGAGAGTTGCTACCGGGGAAGTTAAATCACAGCCTGAAGTGATCAGTTCTGTCAGCAAAGCGCCGGCAAGTGTATCAGTCAGCGACGTCATCGCATTACTGGCGAAACATGGACCACAGACATCCCTTGAGCTGGCAACACTGGCAGGTATTGAGTCAAAACGTGTGGCGCCAATGCTGACCCACCACATGACAAAAGGGCGGATCATCCGCGAAAAAGTGGGCAGTAAGTTTGTTTATTCGGTGCCGGCCGCTGGGCCAGTGAAAAACAAAAGCTCTGCACAGCGGGAACCGGAGATATCAACTCCACCGGTACCAGAAAAATCTGTCACTGAAATTGTTGGGGAAATCCCCGCTTTCGTCAGCCGTCCTGACGATCTGCTGATCCCAACGGTACGCGGTATCTCAAGTGAGATTCGCCGCACGAAAGCGAAGCTGGCCAACCTGGAAAAACTTCGTGAAGCCGTTCGTAGCATTCGCAAACATGGCGCGCTGATGCAGGAGCTGGCGCAATGAAACAGAGCGAATTACCACGCTGTCCGGAGTGCGGGAACATGCCTGAGTATGCGTTGAAGTCCAATCATATGGGGTGGGTATGGGGCGGATTGAAATGCCCGTATGACCATTATCGTGTGAGTTTGAACGGCCCAGCCGGCAGCCGCGCACAGGCAGAAAAAAAGCTGGCTCCACAGTGGGTTGAACTGGTTGAAAAAGCTAATCAGGGAACATCGAAATGAGCAAATCCGCAATGAAATATTTGGTTAGAGCCTGGAATAAAGAGCTGAAAAAACCAGAGTGGGGTATGGGGATGTGTAGGCACCGTAAAGACTGTGCGCGTAGTTGGGCCGCAGTAACTCTTGGCGCCGTTGAGTCATGGCATGAAGTTGTTGATAGTCAGGACTCGGCTGATGCAGTTGTAGCGGAAGACGTAAGCAGTTGGAATGATTAAATGACTGAACACGCTATTTTAGGCATTTGCTCCGGCTCCCAGATATAAGCAAGACACCCGCGCCGTATTCGCTGATATTCGCGCTGAGGAGCACGATTTGTGCTACGGTCACCGCTTGGTTATCTCACTGCGTGTGACAGCCAAGAAATGCAGGTTCTCTGATGGTAAAATTCGAACTCAACTGCAGGCGGAAATGGTGACTATTGATGGAGGATTAAGTATTACTTATTGTTATTCATATGGTTAGCATGTTTTCATTTTCACTCTACTCACCAAAGTTGTATATGTATATAATAACAGGATATTGTGACGGAGAATCTTGTGAACATTCAAGCTGTAGACATCTTTTGTGGGGCTGGCGGGTTAACTCTTGGTTTGAAAACTGCCGGAATTGAAGTGACTCATGGAATTGATATTGATGAGTCATGTCGATATCCCATTGAGAAAAATAATAAAAATACAAGGTTTGTTCATCAGTCAGTAACAGACATATCGTCTGATGAAGTATCATCAATGTTTAATCAAGATTGCATCAGACTGCTTGCAGGTTGTGCCCCGTGCCAACCTTTTTCGAAGTATCGTAACCCCAATAGTCGTAAGGATGATTCTAAATGGCGGTTGTTACGAGAGTTTGAAAGACTAGTGGTTGATATATCACCTGAACTTGTAACTATGGAGAATGTGCCTCAGTTACGAACGCATGCTGTATTCCTAAATTTTGTAAAATCATTAAAAAAGCAGGGGTATCACGTTTGGTACAATGTGGTTAATTGTTCGGATTATGGTCTTCCGCAAAATAGGAGACGCTTAATCCTCATTGGTTCTCGTCTGGGAGAGATAGAGTTCGATCAGCCAAAAGTTGAACGAAAAATAACAGTGAGGGATGTCATCGGGAATTTACCCAAAGTAGAGGCTGGAGAAAAATTTGGTGATGATGCATTGCATTGTTCTCCAAAGCTACGTGAGTTGAATCTCAAAAGGATAATGCATTCTTTGCCTGGTGGTACTTGGGATGATTGGCCTGAAGACATTCGGGCTAATTGTCATAAAAAGGATTCTGGTATGACCTATAAAAGTGTTTATGGTCGCATGGAATGGAATGATACAAGTCCGACGATCACAACTCAATGTTATGGCTATGGTAATGGCCGGTTTGGTCATCCCGAGCAACATAGGGCTATCACGTTGCGAGAGGCAGCGATTTTGCAGTCATTCCCATCAAATTATAAGTTTTTGGATAAAAATAAAGCTTTTTCGTTTCAAAAGCTGGGCACAATGATAGGGAATGCTGTTCCTCCAATCATTGGCCAAGCTATTGGTGAAACCTTTATAAGGCATGTTGAACGGATAGATACCCGCTTGTAGCAATATATTCTTCGGTTGAACTTATCAGAAGTCGTAAATAAGTATCAATCCTTTGGGCCCGCTGAGATACTTCCTCAAGTGTATCAAGTTGGCCCTTTTTAGAGAAGCTTGTATTGCCATGAGCAAGATCGTTACGTATGTCCTTAAGTAAATCCAAATCAATTCCATTTCGACATTCAGGCGAATCAGCTACTGTTATTCCATATGCTTGGGTAATTCTATAAATAACAGGTTTGCTAATGTTTCCATTAAATTCTTTTCTAATATTCATCGAGGCTTTTATTATCTTTTTTGAGATGTCACTACCGATTTTTTTATACAGAGATTGTCCGTTTTCATTATCTGAAACAATACGATGCAGTATGCTTACTTGAAATTTTTCCTTAAGAGATGAATACAATACGTTATTATCACTTAAATGATCATAAACTGATTCAATGCATCCACGTGCCGTGCTCTCAACCTGATTATAGAGCATCATATGAACAGATGACTTAATTATGTTGATTCTGTTTTGCCATGATGTTATTTTATCTAATAATGTTAATTCATTTGAATTCTCAATTTTTGCATTTAACTCAGAAGCTAACGATAGCATTTCAAAAATATCATTAGCTCTCTCTTCATATTCATATCTTAGATCTTCAAGAGCCATGTCAAACCCCTAGTAATTTATCTCTAACATAAAAAATTCTATTTTTGAGTTGAGATGAATTATTTGCACTATCAGCAGTTACTGTTGCCTCAAATTCTTTGTCAAATAACCATTCGCTCACTGGGTATACAGGAGCGGTAAGATGTGGATTTTCACGTAAGGCTAAGGCTGTACCTACAGCAATAGCTTCGTATCTTGCTCTGGGGGTGGTTTTGCTTGTAGGTGTTTTTTTGAATCCCATAGGGAAATGATCATTAACGAAATTCAACATATGGTCGAATTCATCTAAATAAGATTTTACGTTATGGTCTGTTACATCTTTTGCTTGATTGTTTAAATAATCATCAATAAATGGGGCAACGAAACCTTTATAATTATCTAAATTATTAACATATGCAAAAAACCGTAATACTAGTTCCCTGTGATCCCCATTTGACCGTTTACGATCAGAAAGAGGAGCTAACTCAGCAAATAAATCATTTTCAGAGCAAGGAGTAACTACTTTTTTATAAAATACAGAGGCAGCTGCATCTGAGCCATGCCTAACTTCCATCGCTTCTAATCTTTTGACTCCAGAGTTAATTCTTTCGAAGAGGTCTCTACGATGTTGTTCTTCTACGTCACCTTTTAACTCTATGAATCTTAAAGAGGCTCTTAGAAAACGACGCTGTCTGCTTGCTAATAGGTCTGAAAATTTGAAACCTTCGAGGCACTTTAGCTCTTTCAAATCCTGAAGCTCAAACTCATCATTCCAAAAATAATATATTGAACGAATTCGTTGGGAACCATCTATAATTTCTACGCGCCCATCTAATTCGGGATCTTCGTTAACTACATCAGCTATATACAAATATGGAATAGGGAAGTCTAATAAGATACTTTCAATAAATCTTGATGCAGTTTTAGAGTCCCATTTATAGTCTCTTTGATAATCTGGTATGAATAATTCATTTTTATCTAAATCAAGATTTTCGCTAAATTTCTGTAAAACAACTTCGACAGTCCACTCTCTAACATTATAACCGATGTTTCTTTGTGCAAGTCTTATTTCATTATCAGCTTGAGCAATGAATGAAGTAATTTCAGCAAGTTTTCTGGATTTCCCTGACTCATCTATCTGTTGCTTAAGTTCGTCTTTTAACTGCTTTAATGTTGTCATTTAACTTTCCCTTAACGTCAAAAGTAATATTGTAAGAAATATCTAACGGGTAAGCAAAATCTATCTTGCGTCGAAAAGCACTAAATAGCTGTGCGGAAGAGTATGCCACTTTCGGTTATCCCTCGCATGGCTGACATCAAGGCTGTTTCATCGGCCTAACCGTGCTTTGGGCTTAAGATGTGTTGCCCATGCGTAACATGCGACCCGTCAGTAAACGGAAGATGTAGCGGTATTAGGTGCAGCAGCTATTTAGAAAGGTTTGGCTTATCGATCCCAATGATAAGCACTGCTTTTTTATAAACTCCTCATGCTCGGAAAAACTTAGGCGATACAACGGCATGGCTTTGGCGAAATGTGCTATTAACCACTTGAACGTGATGTTTAATAGGTATACTGTATGGATGTACAGTGTATCAAGGCGGAGGGAATCATGAAGGTTGAAATTACAATTGATCACACTAAGAAGCTTCCGAAAGGAGCTGTGCCAGCGCTTGAAAAGGAACTTTTGCGTCGAATCAACCAGGACTATTCAGACTGTAAATTAACGATACGTCGAACCGGTTCTGATGGATTAAGTGGCATCGGAGGCGAAAAAAGCGATAAAAAATGTATTGAAGAAATCCTTCAGGAAACGTGGGAAAGTGCGGATGAATGGTTTTTTAACTGATCACCCCTCGCAGGCAGCCTTGGCCGCCATTTGTTACGCCTGATTGCCAAATTTCTCGTTGCGCTACTGCTAAGAAGCAATTTCCGTTGGCTTAACGGTTTGGATATCACCGCAAGGGGCATCTCATGCAAATTCCGGATGATTTAATTCCCGGACTGCCGGAGCATACTGGCCCGGTTCTGATTTATATCGTAAAGGGCAGGGCAGAAAGGGGATTCGCGCTGCGCAAAGATGAATTTGTTACGTCGTTGCGGGCGCTGGATGAAGCAAGAAAGAAAGCTGGTCTTCCTGTTTCAGATGCCTGATAAGTTGAGTTATACTCAAATACGGGTCTGAACAGCCCGCTGAGTAACACTGCGCCAACCCGGAAATCACGATGGCGCATAAAACTGAATTACCCCACTCACATCGTTTCTTCACAAACGGTGTCTTTGTTCGTGCTGGTGGTACGGCATGAGCAGAACAAAAAATAAATCTGAAAAACTCCACCTTTCCCGAGTAGCCGGGCTGGGCTGTATTGTCTGCAAAAACCTGAAGCAGGGTGAAACTCCAGCAGAAATACATCACATCCGAACTGGTCAGGGAGTTGGCCAGCGCGCTGACAATTTCGAAGTTATTCCTCTTTGCCCAATCCATCACCGCCAGGGCGGATACGGCATAGCCATTCATGCTGGCCGCCAGTCCTGGGAAAACAATTTCGGTACTGAAACAGAGTTGCTGGTGCAGGTTCTCTACGAACTGGGGGAATCAGCGTGAGTATTATTTATGGTTCAGTATGTAGTGGAATTGAGGCAGCAAGTATAGCGTGGGAGGTTTTGGGCTGGCGACCGTCATGGTTCTCTCAGTTCGATCCTGAACACAATTATAAAAACGGTCCAGATTTCCCATCTGCTGTTCTGGCGTATCGCTGGCCGCACGTAACAAACCTCGGTGATATGACAAAAATCGCCGCAGCAATACGGCGCGGAGAAATCCAGGCACCAGATGTTCTGGTAGGTGGCACACCGTGCCAGGCATTCAGCATCGCTGGTCTGCGTATTGGTCTGACTGATTCTCGCGGTCAATTAACTCTCGCCTTTGTTGAACTGGTAAACGCAATAGATGAAAAACGAAGAGAACAGGGAAAACCTCCCGTCATTGTCGTCTGGGAAAACGTACCCGGAGTATTCAGCAGCAGAGATAACGCTTTCGGATGTTTTCTTGCAGGGCTTGCCGGTGAAAGCTGTGAACTGGAATCACCAGGGAAAAAACGGACAAACGCTGGTTATGTGCTGGGACCAGAAAGGGCTATCTGCTGGCGAGTGCTCGACGCTCAATTTTTCGGAGTGGCCCAACGACGCCGCCGTGTGTTTGTTATCGCAAGCGCTCGAGGGGATATCGATCCCGCAAAAATACTTTTTGAGTCCGAAGGCATGCGCCGGGATACTCCGCCGCGCCGAAAAGCGGGGAAGGGCATTACCGCAAATACTGGGCGTCGCATTTCTAACGGTAGCCACTGGGATGGGGAATATAATCCACATCCAACCCTCAACCAGTCACACAACATCGGAGGCATAGGTCAAAGCAACCAGGAATTATTCAGCCAGCGCGGAGGTGGAATCGTTGGTGTCTTTCGCATGCGGGCATTTGGTGATTATGTTAATGATGAAACCGCATCCACTGTTAAAGCGCGCGACCATAAAGATGCAACCGATCTCACTGTGACTTATTCAGACGTCAGTAGAACGTTGCTTGCCAAATCAAATGACAGCATGGCTGAAGATTTGGATACCTATGCCATTCACGGCACACAAGACCCAGACACAAACATTAATTTTGCTCATACGCTGGGACGAAATCACGGGCAGGAAAATGCAGTTGCTTATGCCTTCAAGGCTGGTCAAGGCGCAAAAGCGGGTGGCATTGGCTGGGCAGAAGAACAATCCCCAACTCTGACCGCCGCCAGTAGCGGATCGAATTTATCCCCTTCAGTAATGAAAGACATGGCCGTTCGTCGCCTGACACCAGTTGAGTGCGAGCGTCTGCAAGGCTTCCCCGATAACCACACTTTAATCCCCCGTGATAAGCGTAAGCAGATCACTGCTGATGAATATGCTTACGTGCGCCATCACAACCCAAAAATAACTGCAGAAGAAGCCTACCGACTGGCGAAAGATGGTCCGCGCTACAAAGCGATCGGCAACAGTATGGCTGTACCGGTTATGCGCTGGATCGGTAAAAGAATCAAGGAGGCTCTTGATGCCTGAATATCCAATTACACCCGTCGGTAAGCCCATAATGACGCGCGCTGACAAATGGAAAAAGCGCCCCGAGGTTCTGCGTTACCGGGCTTTCTGTGATGAAGTTCGTCTGCAGGGTATTGAGCTGCCGGAAAGCGGTTCGCATGTCACCTTCATTCTTCCGATGCCAGCGAGCTGGAGCAAAAAGAAACGGGCTGAGTTCAACGGTAAACCACACCAGGCTAAACCTGATTTCGACAATATGGTGAAAGCCCTGATGGATGCCATTTACGAAAATGATGCTCATATATGGGATTCACGGGTATCAAAATTATGGGGAGAAACCGGGAGAATAATTATTGAGGAGCTAAAAGCATGACGCCACGCCAACGCAGACTAAAACAGTCAGCATTTGAAAAAGCAGCAACTGCGCCGCGTAAAAGCTGGCTGGGTAAATGTATTCTCCTTACGGGGATTCAGTCCGGATGGATTAAATCCCTGCTCACAACATGGGGCGAAGGTGTAGGAGGAAATACTGCACCCCGTATGCCGCGGGGCCATGCATGTTGGAATGTGATCAAAGGAAGGAACTGGTCAGATAAGGCACTGGAGCGCTTTACCGCAGCGTTAAATCAGGCGAGAGAAGAGGGATTCCGTGGACAGCAGGCAATGAACAGGGCACATAGCATTCTCTGGCCGCAGTCATCCGCTAGTGTGATTGATGAAGCCCTGCATAATGATGATGTCGATTTTGTTGAGCAATGCGTACTGCAGGCGCTGGATATTAATGATCCGGTTTATGTGGTCGGTCTTCAGTATTACACCACCCGAAAAAAAATCTCAGACATAACCCGGGAGTTGCAGGCGATTGCGCCATGGTTAACTGATGGGGAGGCGAGAAAGCGCGTGCGCTGGTGCCTGGAAATATTCAGAGCAAAGGTCTTTTTGGAAGCACGCAAACTGTTATCTGAATAGACTCACTGAAATCATTTTTTAGCTATTGATGCTATTTTTTGATAATGGTGTTGAAAACGGGCCAGAAAATCAGATAATTTATTCATGCTTGGCAGAGCTGCGCCACTATGGCAGCGACAAAAAGCGAACAATTTGAACATAACGAGAACCTCGCCACAGCGGGGTTTTT
>NZ_SZWS01000054.1:266128-285650 GCF_005281245.1 Citrobacter sp. wls826 | reverse complement strand
ATACGACAGGGGTATTCGCGAGGTGCATAGCACCAGTACCCCTGTCATATCGCCGATCTGAAATCGTTAACTCGAAAACAAGTTCTCACAATCCTTTTTCGTTTCTAACTCAGAGGAAAAATGATAGGGGGTCACTGCTAAACGTAGACATCAATATTTTTAGTATTATTCCCTGCAACGTTCGAACTTGATTTGTCACTTACCGTAGGTAATGCACCCGATGCCATTTGGTTTTTTTCTGCTTCTTGTTTTTGTAATTGAGCAATTTTTGCGTACATAGACTCGATTTGCCTTTGAATCATCTCCATCTGCTGTTTAAGCAGTTTTGCCTCATCTTCGGAGGTTACTTCATTTATTTTTGAACCCATGGCGCTGAGTTCTTTTGTCAACTCACCAATTTGTTTTTTCAGGTTTTGAATTTGTTGTGAAACAGAGTTGCCAGTACTTGAAGGTGCTTGTTTTACTGTGCTTTGCAGTATGTCCTGACCCAAAGTGCTAATTGTCATGCTCATGGTGGTTCCTCCGGCCTTACATTTATTACCCATTATCGTCATCTTTCGAAATTACTTTATTAGCAAAGATTAAGTTGTGGCTTCCTGCACCACAGCATTATTTGTACTGCTCTATACTATCTGCTGAGTATCGCGGAGGAGCTTATGAAAGAAGGGTATTACTGGATTCAGCATGTCGGTGTTGTACAGGTAGCGTACTACACGAATGACACTGTTGATGACTTGGAAACGGGGAAAATAATCACAGGTGTTTGGCATCTGACCAGAGGCGATGACATTTGCCATAACGGTGAAGCAGAGGTGTTAGAAGGTCCTCTCTCTCCACCATTGTAAACAACCGTACTTACTTCGAGGCTGCCGCATGGCGGCCTTTTTTTTATTCCCCTCATTCCTGAGAGGACTCACAGCAATTTAGAGGGGGCTAAATGCCCGATCCGATTTCCGGTACTGGGCTGGCTGGTGGTGTCCTGACGGGGGCCAGTGTCTATGAACTGTTAACCGGAACCGATTACGGTGTGGTGTTTGGCGCATTTATCCGGGTAGCCCGTTCACGGGTCATAAGTAACGAAGTGTGATGTATATGTAAGATCGTATGCGCCTGTTAGGACGCAACTGGAAACAGAGCCTTATAGGCGTATCAGAAAAACCTCCGGCTATGCCGGAGGATATTTAAATAATTTCACCAGTCTTATAACCAAATTTCTCAAGTTTTAGCCTGGCTTCTTCTGCAATCTGCCATGATGAATTAACGGCTACCCAGATATTAGAATGTGTTTCGGGCTGATTCAGTGTTAAAGAATCTATGAAAACTTGAATCGGGTTTATAAACCCCTCTCTTTTTGTGCTCTCCAAAACAGAGTTAAGACTGTTGCTGATACTTTTACAGGCTTCTGTTAGTGCTGCAATATCCGCATCAAAACTGGATAAGTACACTCTGAATCGTTCATTTTTCCCATTATTCACGATCTATCCTTTTTCATTGGTTGCTAGAACCAAGTAGTAGATCAGGAATTGAATTGGAGAGCAAGCTACTGTAATTGGCTAGTCTAACCTTGCTCGATGGAAAAATTATCAAACATCATTTTTAGGCTACCAAAGCGGCCTTTTTCATTTCAGGCTCACGGGAATCATCCGCTACGTGCTTTGTTGATAAATCCAGCCCGTGAAGCCTGACCCTTTAATCACACATAACGCCATCCGAAAAGTCGGAGGTAGGGCTATGACCAGAATGAGCACCATTTACAGCAGACTTTCATATGGAACAGGAACCACGCTAACTGGCTGCGGTGTATCAGCGAAGGCATATGCCGAAACAGCAAAAACAGCAAAAGAGGTGTCCTGGATGTTGGCCGACAGAATTGCAGGGTTAAGCCTGAGCGACTGGGCAATTATTGTCGGTATCGCATGCACTGTTATTACCTGTGCAGTGAACTGGTATTACAGGAAAAAGGAAAGGGAGGACCGGCTTAATGGTAATGTCACCAAAGCTGAAGAATAAACTGAGCGCAGCGGTCGTTGGTTTGATTCTTGCCGGGGCTTCCGCCCCCGTGATTCTCGATCAGTTTCTGGATGAGAAAGAGGGTAACAGCCTGACAGCATATCGCGACGGTGGCGGAATCTGGACTATTTGCCGTGGTGCCACGATGGTTGATGGTAAGCCAGTAGTTCAGGACATGAGGCTTTCTGCTGAGAAATGTGCCCAGGTAAACGCCATCGAACGCGACAAAGCGCTGGCGTGGGTTGAGCGAAATATCAAAATTCCGCTGAGTGAGCCGCAGAAAGCGGGTATCGCATCTTTTTGCCCTTATAACATCGGTCCCGCAAAATGCTTCCCATCTACGTTTTACAAGCGCATTAACGCTGGTGACCGTAAAGGAGCCTGTGAAGCGATCCGCTGGTGGATTAAAGACGGTGGCCGTGATTGTCGCCTGACTAAAGGCCAGAAAAATGGCTGTTATGGGCAGGTAGAACGGCGAGACCAGGAAAGCGCGCTGACGTGCTGGGGGATAGACCAGTGAACAGAAGTCTCGTTTTTGTTGGGATGGCAGCTATCATCCTCATCTCGGTGCTCTGTGTGCTGCTGGCCCGCAGTAATGCCGCGCTGGCCACGTCAGAGAGCGACAACCGGGTTTTGCGTAGCGACAACGCGCTACAGACGGCGGTGATAACTACTCAGGCCTTCAACTTCAACCGGTTTAACCAGATAGCAGAGAATACCAACCGCCTTAATTCGCTAATAGATGCCGGAACAGAGAAAACCATCATTGAATACCGGGAGATTTTACGACGTGAAAAAACCTGTGATTTGCCTGTTCCTGCTGATGTCGCTGGTGGGCTGCTCGAATACGCGCACCGTTTACGTGCCAATGCAATGCACCCCGATACCGGGGAGGCTGACACAGTCAGTGATAGCGCCGCTGCCGCCAGCTCAATAACGTACTGCCAGGCAGTGCTGTGGATTAACCCGCTACTGGCCACCATTGAGAAGGCAAACAATCAGCTTGCCGGAATACGTGAAATAGAAAATACCAGAGCCTCGCCATAGAAGAGAAAGTTATTCCCATGTGAAGGCTGTCGTTTCTGGGTTGAAAGTTATAGTTGCTTGGCTCCAGTTATTTCCAGCAAGCATTTTCTCTATGCAATGTGTGGCGTAAAGATCATCGGGCGGATAGAAAGGAGTGTATTCGCTTTCTATGGTCAACTTGACGTCATGTATTGAAGCGATTGCGGTACGTCCTTCATTGTCAATGTTGCGGAAACAGGAAATTCTCGCTTCGTAAAACTTGTCCGGCAAACCTTCTAACATGCACCCAGTAGCCCACTGCAGAAGCTGCTCGGTTGAATATTCCTGTGGTACCTCTTGGGTGGTTTTTTGATTGATGAGCCTGTTGAGTGTTTTGAGAAAATTAAACATTTCATCTCCTTATGGTTATATTTGGAAACATATCATTTAACGAACCCAACTCATAGAGCATTCCAGCAGGCATTCACTGAGTGTCTGTGATAATGTCAGGGTAAATCGAAGTGAGGTTACCAGTGAAATTCTATTTAATTCGACCATCCGGTGACAATCTGAAGGCCACGAAAGAAGCAATTCTTAGAGGGCTTGCGTTGGCTAAGGAAGAAAATAAAAAGCTGATTCTTGTGGTGAGCACATTTAGCCAAGCGAGGGACTCAAGTTGTTTACGAGGCGCAATTGGGGTCACTGCTTTTGCTGCACTTAATAAAAATCGACGCGTGATGATATGCTCGGTTGATGTTCACTTAATGACGACAAAATCTGCAGCTGAAATCGGATTGGGATTTCAGGGAGTCGTAGTGTTTCTATGGCCGCAAGAAAAGGCCATCAGAGCAATCACATCTAGCATTCCCAAGTTAAAAGCTGTTATTGCACTTGAATGGCAGCCTAAGTCTTTAGAGGACTGGCGACGTGACGTGAATGGCACACTTATTACTCTAGAGTAGCTGTTTGCATCAAATAAACAGAAATATCAGGAGCCTCGTATATGCGGGGCTTTTTTATTCTCGTCGCATGTGCACATCAAAGAAAGTCTTTCAGTAGTGAGCCAGGGTAATCCGCTAACTCCTGGCGGTTATACAGTGCGACAGACTCGCACTTGAAAGAACATAAAATTTAACGGCACTCACCTGAGGCTGATTGCCCGGAAGGGCAGATGTCCGAATTTGCTGGTGTAACGCCCCAGTAAGATCCAGCAGGGCCTGCGCATGCAGAAAGTAGAAGAACTGAAATTAATGCGAAATATTTCACGATACTGTTCCTTAGTTATGAATTAATGATGTTCAAACCGAAATGTAACGGTTTGATTGCGTTTATATCATCAGATGGGGTTGGATGAAAACCATCAGCGAAGAAGGTTCTCCTGGAGGAGGGCTCTGCCACGGGGCGGCGTGCTGCGCGAGATTTGGCGCATTTTTGATTTTTCACTCAACCATTCCAGCATTTGATGCTGATGACGGTAGCTCTATCCCCGAATACACAGGGCTGATCGCCTACTCAGAGTTACTTGAGCACGGTGTGTTGCAACTCGAATACTACAGGCATTACAGCAGGCATTCACTGAGTGCCTGCTGTAATGTTAAACATTAAAATTTGTATTTATTTCTTATCGTTACAATCAGGGATTATTCTCAAAAGAGTGTTATCTTTCTGGACGTAGTGATGAAATAACGCTGCACCTGCATGCGCTGCGATTAAAAAGTATCCGACGTTTGCCAGTGTTTCGTGAATATCTTTAATAAGTGATTTTGTTTCCCCGTCAGGAGTAACGAAAGGTGCAATGTTAATACTTAAGAAACTCCAGTCCTTCCCACCGTAAGCCATAATTGCAATACCTAATAATGGCAGAGCCAAAAAAGAAATGTACAGCAGGATATGCATTATTTTAGCCGCCATCATCTGCCAGGCTGGTGGGGGGGGAATGATGGCTGGGTCATGATACTTATGTTTAATAATTAATCGTATTATCATTAAAAACCAGACAAACACCCCAACATTATAATGTGTTTCTTTCATGAGAAGGTAGGTGTTGCTGCCTTTGGGAAACCAGCCACGAAGCTCCATAGCTGCATAGGTTATCGCTATTAATATCAGGGTTAGCCAGTGTAAGCGAATCTGAAGTTTTGATAATTTGACCATTATTCTTGCCTCAAACGGTGTGTTACATCGACCATAAATCATGAAGCTTAACAAATCCTTATTTTTGTTGAGAGATTAAGGATTTGTTATTCCAGCGATCTTACTAGAATATTTTGATAATAATTATTATTTTTATTTCTTTCTGATAATCCGTGATGTCACGGGGCAAGAACCGCGCAGATTCTCGCTATTTATGAGAACTTTTAATCAGCTACTGGTTCATTTTTACTTTCCGCCTATTACACAATTTGTATCCAACAAACAGGACTATGCCGATGCCAGCACGTGCTAAACGCCCATGCCGACACAAAGGGTGTGCGGCAATCACCAATGATGTCAGCGGATATTGTGACCAACACCGACAGCAGCATGCTGGTGACGGCTGGCGGAGTTATCAGTCAGGAAAGAGCAGGCAAGAACGTGGATACGGGCGACTCTGGGAAATTAAACGAGCGCGTATCCTTCAGCGTGATAAATACCTGTGTCAGAACCATCGCCGACAGAGGATAGCGAAGAAAGCGGCAAGCGTTGACCACATCATCCCAAAAGCTCATGGCGGTACTGATGACGATTCCAATCTTGAGTCGTTGTGCTGGGAATGCCACAGAGCGAAGACGGCAAGAGAGCGTATCCGATGAGTTATACCTATTGCACGTACTGCGGTTCACGGCTTCATACATACGCGAACTGTCCCAAAACATGGGGTGGTTCATCCCGCCGCGCCAACCTGCGCTGCAGCTATTGTGGGCAGTCAGGGCATAACTCTAATGCCTGTCCGCACAATGCGAGCAGCGCTTGTCGGTGCAACCTGAATGATAATTTCCATCTTGATTGATGCCCACACAGGCCAGGGGGAGGGGGGATCAAATCCCTGACCCCTTTCGCCTTTCAGGACTGCCCGCTTCCTCGTATTTTTATACCCGCGAAAAATGAAATTTAACCAGGAGTGTCGCTTATGGCTGGAACGGCGGGGCGTTCCGGGCGTCGCCCCAAGCCAACGGCGCGCAAGGAGCTGGCAGGGAACCCCGGCAAACGAGCCCTGAATAAAGAGGAACCTGTATTCACTCCGATTAAAGGTGTGGCACCACCTGACTGGTTTTCTGAGGATGATGGTCTGCCAATGGCGGCCGTCATGTGGGAACTGACCACGAAAGAATTATGTGGACAGGGATTACTGTGTGTTACCGATCTTGCCGTACTTGAGCGCTGGTGTGTTGCATATGAGTTCTGGCGCAGGGCGGTTAAAAATATCGCCAGAGAAGGGCTGACTATCACTGGTGCTATGGGGGGGAAGATAAAAAACCCTGAGCTAACCGCAAAGAAAGAGCAGGAATCGGAGATGAGCTCTACCGGCTCCATGCTTGGCCTTGATCCCAGCAGTCGACAACGCCTAATCGGCCTTGCCGGACAGAAGAAAACCTCTAACCCATTCCTGAAGATGATCAACTCATGAGCCGGAAATCGTACCCCAACGTAAACGCCGCGAATCAATACGCCCGCAACGTTGTGCGGGGGAAAATTCCGGCGTGCCAGTTTGTCATTCAGGCCTGCCAGCGTCATATCGATGACATGGCGGCTGAAAAGAGTAAGAAATTTCGTTACCGCTTCGATAAAGACATGGCAGAAAAGGCCGCGAAATTTATCCAGTTGTTGCCACATACAAAAGGAGAGTGGGCATTCAAGCGGATGCCGATCACTCTGGAGGCATGGCAACTGTTTATTGTGTGCTGCGCCTTTGGCTGGGTTCAGAAAGGGTCGAAGCTTCGACGATTTCGCGAGGTTTACACGGAGATACCGCGTAAAAATGGGAAATCAGCTATTTCGGCAGGTGTGGCGCTGTACTGTTTTACCTGTGATAACGAGTTTGGCGCTGAAGTATATTCCGGGGCCACAACTGAAAAACAGGCGTGGGAAGTATTCAGACCAGCTCGTCTGATGTGTAAGCGCACTCCGCTGCTGGTGGAAGCGTTCGGGATTGAAGTTAATGCGTCCAACCTGAGCCGGCCAGAAGATGGCGCGCGTTTTGAGCCGCTGATTGGTAACCCTGGGGACGGCGCTTCACCGCACTGTGCGATTGTTGACGAGTATCACGAACATCCCACAGATTCGCTCTACACCACTATGCTGACGGGTATGGGGGCGCGGCGACAACCACTAATGTGGGCGATCACGACGGCGGGTTACAACATTGAGGGGCCATGCTACGACAAACGGCGTGAAGTGATTGAGATGCTGAATGGCACAGTACCGAATGAGGAATTGTTCGGCGTGATATACACCGTCGACGAGGGGGATGACTGGACCGATCCTAAAGTGCTGGAAAAAGCTAACCCGAATATGGGCGTGTCGGTCTATCGTGACTTTCTCCTCAGCCAGCAACAGAGAGCTATTAATAACGCCCGTCAGGCTGGTGTATTTAAAACTAAACACCTCAACATCTGGGTTGCAGCCCGTGCTGCTTTCTACAACCTGGTTTCCTGGCAGAACTGTGAGGATAAGACACTTACGCTGGAGCAATTCGAAGGACAGCCATGTGTTCTGTCTTTCGACCTGGCGCGCAAGCTGGATATGAACAGTATGGCGCGGTTGTTCACCAGGGAAATTGACGGCAAGACACATTACTACAGCGTTGCTCCCCGCTTCTGGGTTCCCTACGACACAGTATTCAGCGTTGAAAAGAACGAAGATCGTCGTACTGCGGAGCGATTTCAGAAATGGGTTGAAATGGGACTGCTTACAGTTACTGATGGCGCTGAAGTTGATTACCGCTACATCCTTGAAGAGGCCAAGGCGGCAAACAAGCTCAACCCAGTCAGTGAGTCACCGATTGACCCGTTCGGCGCGACGGGGCTTTCACATGATCTGGCTGATGAAAGCCTTAATCCGATCACTATTGTTCAGAACTACACCAATATGTCTGATCCGACGAAGGAGCTGGAAGCCGCCATTGAGTCAGGCCGCTTTCATCACGACGGGAACCCGATTATGAGCTGGTGTATCAGCAACGTCGTCGGGAAGTATTTGCCCGGTAATGACGATGTGGTTAAACCCATCAAAGAGCATAACGAAAACAAAATCGATGGCGCGGTTTCGCTGATTATGGCAATCGGACGGGCAATGTTGAATAGCCGGGCGAGTAATTCATCCGTTTACGACGAGGAAGATGTAGCATGCTAATGACGTTTTTAAGTTTTTTTATCGGCCTCGCCGGAGCCGCGTTACTGTCTGCCGGTGCCTGGCTTATTTCACCTGCAGCCGGGCTTATTACTGGCGGTTCAATCTGCCTGCTGTGGTCATTTTTAATCGCGAAATCAATGTCTGCCAGCGTAATTAAATCAGGGGGTGAATAATGTTCATTCCCCAGATGTTTCGGGGTAAATCTCAGTCTGGTGGTAGTTTCTGGCAGGCGATGCTGGGTGGTGTGAGTTCCAGCCAGAGCAAGGCGGGGATCGTTATCACTTCTGAAACCGCAATGGCGTTATCGGCGGTCCGGGCATGTGTAACGCTTCTGGCAGAATCGGTGGCGCAGCTGCCGTGTGAACTTTACAGGCGAGGCGCTAACGGAGGCCGTGAACGGGCGACTGACCACCCTGTATATGATCTGATTCATTCCGAGCCCAACAAAAAAGACACTTCATTTGAATACTTTGAACAGCAGCAGGGCCTGCTTGGCCTGGAGGGAAATTGCTACTCGATCATCGACAGGGACGGGAAAGGTTATCCCCGCGAATTAATCCCGGTTAATCCCCAAAAGGTCATTGTCCTGAAAGGCCCGGATGGGATGCCATATTATGAACTACCCGAAATTGGCGAAACGTTGCCAATGCGCATGATGCATCATGTGAAGGTCTTCTCACTGGATGGCTATATCGGCAGTTCTCCAATCCAGACGAACGCGGATGTTCTTGGGCTAAACCTCGCCGTGGAAGAGCATGCTTCTCAGGTCTTTCGCCGTGGTACAACGATGAGCGGCGTTATTGAACGTCCAAAAGACGCTCCGACGATCAAAAGCCAGGATGCTATCGACCGCCTGCTGGCAAAGTGGACGGACAGATATTCCGGCGTCAGGAACGCATTCTCTGTTGCATTGCTTCAGGAAGGGATGAGCTACAAACAGCTATCTCAGGATAATGAGAAAGCGCAGCTGTTACAGTCCCGTCAATGGGGCGTGGAGGAAGTGTGCCGGCTCTATAAAATCCCGCCCCATATGGTGCAGATGCTGGCGAAAGCCACGAATAACAACATTGAGCACCAGGGGCTGCAGTTTGTGATGTACACGCTGTTGGCCTGGCTGAAGCGCCATGAAGGCGCATTAATGCGCGATCTGCTTTTACCCAGCGAGCGCAGTGATCTGTACATTGAATTCAATGTTTCTGGCCTGCTGCGCGGTGATCAGAAGTCACGCTATGAATCTTATGCATTAGGCCGCCAGTGGGGCTGGTTATCGGTTAACGACATTCGCCGCATGGAGAACCTTCCCCCCATCGCCGGAGGGGACAAATACCTGACGCCTCTGAATATGGTCGACAGTAAACAAATCTTACCTGGCGATAACACGCCAACAGCAAAACAACTGGCAGAAATCAACTCTATTCTGTCCAGAAACTGAATATCACCCGCAGTGCGGGCTGACCTGGTAAACATCATGACAAAAAATTTAATTAATCTGCCGCATCTGGCGGCTATGGTCTTTGGTGTTCCACATTACGTGACACGACAGACAATGGATTCTGTAAAAGCTGTGCTGGTTCCCCGTATTCAGGGATTATCAGAAGAGGCTGGAATTCACATGACACAGAATCCTGATAACAATCAGGCGCCAGATTTGGTTCAACCAGCTAGTGGAATGGCTGTTATTCCTGTTCACGGCATTCTGGTTCCACGTCGTGGGCAAATTACTGCAATGTGTTCGGAACTTACCAGCTATGAGCGCATACGTAGCCAGGTGCATGCTGCATTAAATGACCCTTCCATCAGTGAAATTGTGCTGGATATAAATTCTGGTGGTGGTGCGGCGGTTGGATGCAAGGAACTGGCCGATTATATTTTCCAGTCACGTCAAACTAAGCCTATTACTGCAATTGTGAACTACAGCGCCTATTCTGCGGCTTACTTTATCGCTTCGGCCTGCAGCAAAATTGTAGTCAGCCAGACCAGTGGAGTCGGCTCGATTGGAGTGATCATGGAACACCTGGATACTTCCAGGATGGAAGAGCAAATGGGGTTAACATTCACCACGATTTTTCGGGGAGATAACAAAAATAACGGTACACAACATGAGCCACTGAGTGAAGACGCTCGGGGAATGTTCCAGAGGATGATTGACGATATGTACGAGACGTTTATTACCTCTGTAGCGGAATACCGGAAACTTGCCCCTCAGACGGTGATTAACACACAGGCCGGAATCTATTTCGGCGCTGATGCCATTTCTGCTGGTCTTGCTGATGAAGTTTCGGATCCTCAGTCCGCGATTAATGCCATTGCGGCAAAGTACAAACAACCTCAACAAACCACTTCCATAAAGTTGCAGGCAGCCGCGATGGACCTGCAAACCAGAATGTAACCCGGCGCTAACGCGTCATTACCAGAAAGCAGCCAACAGGCTGCTTTTTTTATGCCAAAAAGAGAGAAAAACATGGATCATATTGAAGAATTGCGTCGTGAACGTGCGGGTATTAATCAGAAGGTTCAGGTACTGGCGGCAGTAGAAACTGGTGGCGGTACGCTGACAGCGGAGCAGTTAACCGAATTTGCCAGCCTGCAGCAGCAGTTTACAGATATCAGTGCCAAAATGGAGCGTCTGGAAGCAGCTGAACGTGCTGCAGCGCTTGTTGCCAAACCGGTTAAAGGTACACAACAGGCTCCGGGTATCAGCGTTAAAGCAGAGCCAAAGCAATATACCGGCGCAGGAATGACCCGTCTGGTGATGTCGATTGCGGCAGCACAGGGTAACGTCCAGGATGCTGCTAAATTTGCAGCTGAAGAACTGAATGACCAGTCTGTCTCGATGGCCATCAACACTGCCGCCGCGTCAGGTGGCGTTCTTATTCCGCAAAACCTGCACAGCGAGGTGATCGAACTGCTGCGCGATCGCACCATAGTCCGTAAGCTGGGCGCGCGCTCCATTCCGCTGCCGAACGGCAATATGGCGCTGCCGCGTCTGGCCGGTGGTGCGACGGCGAGCTACACCGGGGAAGGCAAGGATGCGAAAACATCAGAAGCGCGCTTCGATGATGTGAAACTCACTGCGAAAACCATGATTGCAATGGTTCCAATCTCAAACCAGCTGATTGGTCGTGCTGGCTACAACGTGGAGCAGCTGGTCCTGCAGGATATTCTGACCGCGATCTCTGTTCGTGAAGATAAAGCCTTTATGCGCGATGACGGTACCGGTGATACGCCTGTCGGTATGAAAACGCGAGCAACTGAGTGGAACCGCCTGCTGCCGTGGGAAGCTGCTGCAGAGGTTAATCTGCAGACGATTGATACCTATCTCGACAGCATCATCCTGATGGCGATGGACGGGAACAGCAACATGATCAGCTGCGGCTGGGGCATGTCGAACCGTACCTACATGAAACTGTTCGGGCTGCGCGACGGTAACGGTAATAAGGTCTACCCGGAAATGGCCCAGGGGATGCTGAAGGGATTTCAGATTCAGCGTACCAGCGCTATCCCGGCAAACCTCGGTGACGCTGGCAAAGAGTCGGAAATTTACTTCGCTGACTTTAATGACGTGGTTATCGGTGAAGACGGCAACATGAAGGTGTCGTTTTCGCAGGAAGCCTCCTATCAGGACGGGGACGGAAATCTGGTTTCCGCGTTCTCCCGTAACCAGTCGTTGATTCGCGTGGTGACGGAGCACGATATCGGCTTCCGTCATCCGGAAGGTCTTGTTCTCGGGACAAAAGTGCTGTTTTAACCGGTCCTGCACTCTGTGCGACCACGGTCGCACAGCGTAAAAGCACGTAATTCCCCAAGCCCGCAGCAGCGGGTTTTTTCTTTTCAGGAGCAAAACGATGACGACGAAAGCGGCAAAAGCAGCGGCAGCGGCGGTTGCAGCCGGTGATGTGAAAAAGCCGGATGAACTGACGCCGGAAAATACAGTGGACGGGGATGACGGTCAGAATACTGCAGCGGGTTCAGGTGAGGCAGGTGTTGATCTTACCGGAAGTGAAACAAACGGGGCCACGGTCCTGACGGGAGCAGAAGTGATGCGGAAAGCGGTTTTTTTCCTGGGACCCTATCATCGTTATTCACGCGGTGATACGGCCTGTTTTGATACTGAGTACGCAGAAAAACTGGTTGAACGCCATATTGCGGTATGGCCAAAAGATGCGGAAAAGGCGCTGAGTCCCCGCAAGGGAGCCGATGACCATGATACTGACATTGGATGACGTGAAAACCCAGCTCCGTCTGGAGCCGGATTTCACGGAGCATGACGGCATGCTCACTAAAATGGTGGCGGCTGCGCAGAAGAGTATTGAACGTGACTACTACTGCAAACTGGTGGGAAGCGACGACGAACTGCAGGCGCTGCCGGAAGGTGTACGCGGTTTTGTGGCGGATGAAGATATCCAGCTGGCCATGCAGTATCTGGTCGGGGATGCGTATCTGAATGGTTTCACCGGTCAGTGGCTGGAGACGGCTCCGGTCCGGCATCTTCTTTTCCCGTTGCAGGAGAACACCGTATGAGCCTGAAGCCGGAAGAGATGACCTGCCGTCTTTCGATTGGGTATATGCAATCCGGTCGGGGACCGCTGGGTGAACAGCTGCCGGAGCAACTGGTCACGACCGGGAAAGCCTGGGCGAAGCGCGAGCTGGTCTCGGGCAGAAAGATCCGCACACTGGATCAACAACAGGTTGTTGAAACGTGTCTTTTTACCACTCATCCGAACCTGAATATTGATATCGACTGGAAAATAACGACGTCTGACCGGGTTTATACCGTTCGTAACGTCGAACGTCTTGCGGACCGCATCATCATCACAGGGGAGGCAGACGCACGTCATGATCGAGCTGGCATTAAAGGCAGCACTTGAACGCCTGACCGGGCTGGATGTTTACCCTCTGCTCCTGCCTGATGAGCTGCAGGAGGGAATTACTTACCAGTGTATCTCCGATCCGGAGCTGTACGCCGGACTGTTGCGCACAGGCTTGATTGCGGGTCGCTTCCAGATAGCGATTTATCTGCTTAATGACTACACCCGCCTGTTACAGCTGGATAAGAAAATCAGCGCGGAATGGACCGCTATCGTGCATGGCCAGCTGGAGGGCTTTCCCGTGCAGAATGTGGTCCGGGGTGGAATACAGCAGAGTAAATCGGTACTGACCAGCGGCAATATTCAGTACCGGCTCGTCCGGGATTTCACCTTTCACTACCGGGATGCCTCACCATGATCACTATGGACGTAAAAGGGCTGGACGAGCTGGAGCGGCAGCTTATCGCACTCGGTGAAAAGGTCGGCACGAAGGTGTTACGTGACGCGGGGCGTGAGGCGCTGAAAGTGGTTGAAGACGACATGAAACAACATGCCGGCTTCGACGATGCATCCTCTGCAGAGCAGCATATGCGTGATTCCATCAAAATTCGCTCATCCACGCGGAAAGGTCGCGGAAATACGGTGGTCACCCTTCGGGTTGGCCCCAGCAAGAAGCATTACATGAAAGCGCTGGCCCAGGAGTTCGGTACGGTGAAACAGGTTGCCGATCCATTCATCCGTCCGGCACTGGATTACAACGTCCGGCAGGTTCTGCGCATTCTGACCGTTGAAATCCGCAATGGTATTCAGAACAGGTAGCAACCGCTGCCCACTATTTAAGAGAGAATCATTATGGCTGATGAAAATAACACGCCAAAATCATCCCCTGAGTACGCAATGCTTCCTGCCGGGACGGTGGTGAAGTTCGGCGAGGTGGGGGCCGCTGTGGCGGCGCTCAAACCCCTGATTAACTGTAAGGCACTGGGCGCGACAGGTCAGACGGGAGGATTTGTCGACTGTACCACCCTGCTGGACAAGAGTAAGCAGTCGGTGTCAGACCTGCCGGAAGGGCCGGAGAAATCGCTGGGATTCATTGACGACCCGGAAAACGAAGATTTCACCGCGTTCCTCAATGCTGCAGAACAGCGTAAGACCGTTCAGTTTTATATTGAGCTGCCGAACAAAAGAACGGCTTCAATGATCCTTGCGCTTTCAGGCTGGCAGATGAACGAAATCACAGCGCCTGCCAGTGAAGTTATCCAGATTACGGTGCAGGGTAAGCAAAACAACATTAAATGGGGGATCGCCGCGCCGGCACCAGATGCCGGAGCGTAATCTGTTTCCCGATATACACCGCCTCCGGGCGGTTTTTTTTCGTCTGAAAAACAGGATACACCATGTCTGAATTTAGCCTCTCCGCACTGAAAAATGCACTGCTCAAAACGAAATCCACGCCTACTGAAACTGAAATTTTAGGCACAAAGGTTTTCCTGCGTCGGCTGACGGCGGCTGAGCTTATTGATCATGAAGATGCACTCATCGAGGCGCAGACCTCTGGCAATGCCCGCCTGGCGTCTGAGCTGAGCGTACAGATTGTTATCGACAGCCTGGTTCAGCCTGACGGCTCGCCGATTAAAGCCAAAGACAAACCCACGGCGAAGGAGCTGCTGGCGGCACACGATAACGTTGTGCTTCTGGATGCCATCGACAAAGTGAAAAAGCACGCCATCGGTAAGCTGGAAACCGCCGAAAAAAACTGAGTGACTCGCCCTGGCTGGAGCTGATTTTCTGGCTGGCCGACCGCTGGGGCGAGCCTGACCCGTCAAAAATTGCGGCGCTTCCGGCTGACACGCTTTTCCACTGGCGAGCTTTCTTCCTCAAACAGGGCATTTTCAAAAAGCCTTGCCGGGAAGAGCCTGACAGTAATCCGCCCCCTGTTAAATCCCCCACCGCCGCCGTGAATCCGAGTCTGGATGCGCAGTGTGCGGCAGTTATGAAGGTATTAATGTAATGGGTGACGTTGCCTCTCTTGCCGTTGGGCTGCATCTGAATGCAGCGAACTTTAAATCGCAGCTGATGAGCGCCTACGGCAGCGCTGAGAGTCAGTCACGCCAGTTTAACCGCAATGCCCAGGCTGATGCGAAAAAGACGGAGGATGCCTATAAGCGTGTTTCTGCTTCGGTATCAGGGCTGGCTGGCAGGCTGGCAGGTTTTGCCGGGGCGGGTTTATCGCTGGGCACCATTATTAACACTACGCGGCAGTACAGCCAGTCCCTGTCGGATTTGCAGGCCATCACCGGTGCCACCAGTGCGCAGATGAAACTGTACGATCAGGCAGCGCAGGAAATGGGCCGCACAACGGAATACAGCGCATCGCAGGCTGCCGAGGCCATTAAGCTGATGGCTTCGGCAAAGCCTGAACTGCTGAGTACCTCTGCGGGGCTGACGGCGGCGACCAAAAGCGCGTTAACGCTGGCCCAGGCGGCAGGGACCACGCTTCCGGATGCCACCCGAACGCTGGCGCTGTCGTTAAACCAGTTTGGGGCGGGAGCCAGTGAAGCCGACCGGTATATCAATGTGCTGGCTGCCGGCGCGAAATTTGGTTCGTCGGAGATAGCCGATACTGCTGCTGCTATTAAAAATGGCGGGGTGGCAGCGGCACAGGCTGGCGTAGGTTTTGAAACCCTCAATGCCGCCATACAGGTACTGGCGGAGCGTGAGGTTAAAGGCGGCGAGGCCGGAACCGCGCTGCGTAACGTGATCCTGAATCTGGAGAAGGGAACCGATAAAACCCTGAAGCCTTCTGTTGTCGGGCTGAGTCAGGCACTGGAGAACCTGGCCGGGAAAAACCAGTCAACAAAGCAGGCCGTGAAGCTGTTCGGGGTGGAAAACCTCAGCGCGGCATCCATCCTGGTGCAGAACCGCGAGAAGGTGGAGTCGCTGACCGCCGCCCTGACCGGTACACAGACCGCACATGAGCAGGCCGAAATCAGGGTAAATAACCTCAACGGCGATCTTCTCAGCCTGACTTCGGCTTTTGAAGGTCTGATTATTAAGGTGGGACAGAGCGGAAACGGCCCGCTGCGCAGTGGTGTTCAGACCGTTACCGATGCCATTAATGGCCTGACGGATAATTTTAATACGGTCGCCAACGTTGCGCTGTATACGCTGATTCCTGTTCTGGCGACAAAACTGACGGCAGGTATCAGGGGCAACATCGGTGCCTGGGTGGAGCAGCAGCAGGCAGTCAGGGCCAGCGCGATGGCGCAGGCCGATATGGCGCGAAAAACGCTGGAAAGTACCGCCGCCACGCTGGCACAGAATAACGCAGAATTCGGGCGTTATCGGGAAATGGAGAAAAGTGCCAGACAATTTGGCCTTAACGTCAGTTATCAGAGTGAGTTTAACCGCTTAATCCGGCAGGAAACCGAGCAGACACTGCTCTCCACCCAGGCAAAGAGCCAGCTGAATGCTGCCAATAAACAGCTTTCCGTTTCAGCCCGCGCAGCCTCTGCAGCAGTAGGTATGGCAAGAGGGGCGCTGGCACTTGTTGGCGGTCCGGTGGGAGCGGCGATGCTGGCAGGTTCGGCGTTGCTCTATTTCCATAATCAGGCGAAGAATGCCCGTCAGTCAGCGATTGACCTGAAAAATGCTGTCGTTGAAACGAATGAAGAACTAAAAAAACTGTCGCTTAACCAGCTCAACGTGAAACAGCTGGATATTGATGAACAGTTTGAGAATCAGGTTATTCAGCGAAATAAACTGATTAAGGAAATTCAGGATGCGGACAGCCGTATCGATGGATTGAGCGGCTTCGACCCGTTCGGACAGCTTAAAGGCGTAAAGAACGATAAAACCCGCTACAAAGGGGATCTGGATGCCGTTGAACAAGGGTTAAAACTCCTCAAGGAACGGCAAAAAATTGTCAAAGAGGCCATAGAGCAGGCTAAATCAGGGAAAACCGATCCCTCGCCGAAGCCGGATAAACCAGGGAATGAAACAGGGAGCGATAAACCCGATACCCCCTGGACCGGGGAAGGCGGGGATACAGGGAAGGGGCAAAAGGCGAAGGTTAACCAGTATGAGCAACTGCGGCGTGAAATCGAAGCGGCGCATGCCTCAAGTCTCGTACGAATCAACCTGCAGGAGCAGGAAAGCGCCAGAAAACTCCTTGAAGCCGCCCGCGCTGACGGGGCCAGCGAGGCTGATATTCAGAAGACGTTGCTACTGAATGCTGAAAATTATCAGAAACAGCGCCTCGAACTGGCAGAACAGTATACGCCGGCCAGAGCCTCTCTGACGAAAGAGCGCGAAGCGAGCCAGGAGCTGAAGTCGCTCCTGGATGCCCGTCTTCTGGATGAAAAGGAATACCAGACGGCCAGAATCACGCTGGCACAAAGTACAGCCCGCGAACTGTTACAGGCACAGGCAGCGGCAATGTCTGCCCCTCTGATTGATATCGCCGGCACGGTTGATCCGCTGGCAGAACTGCGCAATCAACTGGCCGAGCGTCAGTCTTTGCTGCAGGCTTTTTATCAGAACGATGTTATCAATAAAGAACAGTACGAACTGCTGAAGCAAAAGGCTGACAAGGATTCCGCTGATGCGCAGTACCAGACGGCGGTGGAGCTTTATAAGTCGCAGGGAAACCTGAACAGCCTCGCCATTGGCCTGATGGAAACCACCCAGGAGCGAACCTCCAACATGCTGACCGGGATGCTGAACGGTACACAGACACTCCGGGACGGGATGATTGGGTTATTTTCCTCCCTGACACAGTCGGTGATTAAAAACCTTGTCGATATGGCAGCGCAGGCGCTGATTACTAACACCATTCTGAAATCCATTATGGGTATCGGCGGCAGTCTTTTGGGTGGTGCAGCCACCGCGAGTACCGGCACGGCCATCAGCAGTTTTGGCAGCAGTTTTAGTTTTAATGCGAAGGGCGGTGTTTATGACTCACCTTCATTAAGTGCCTACAGTAACGGCATCTATGACAGCCCGACCCTGTTTGCTTTTGCAAAGGGGGCAGGTGTGTTTGGTGAAGCTGGTCCGGAAGCCATTATGCCCCTTGCTAAAACGCCTGACGGTACGCTGGGCGTCAGGGCGCTGGGTGACCCGGGTTCCTCTGGTGGTGGTATGAATGGGTGGATTACTTATTCACCTGTGTATCACATTGCCATCCAGAATGACGGACAAAACGGGGAGATAGGGCCGCAGGCATCGCAGATGCTGGTCAGAATGATCGATACGCGCGTCATGAGCATCCTGAGAACTCAGGGCCGCGATGGCGGCATGCTGGCGGGAGGATAAGTGAAAACCTTTCATTGGGCACCCAGGGAGGGGATGCCGTCTTCTGTTTCCCCTTCAGTGACAACCATAAAATTTGGGGATGGCTATGAGCAACGTCGCCCGACCGGACTCAACCATCAGTTAATTAACTTCCAGCCTGTTTTCCGGACAACGTCGGACAATTCCCGCACCGCACTTGAAGCGTTTCTGGTCGAGCACGGGGGATATAAAGCCTTTCTGTGGCGACCGCCAAAATACAACCGCACGATTAAAGTTGTCTGCCGGGAATGGTCTGTTACGGACAACGTCACGTATTCTGATTTCAGCTGTAAATTTGAGCAGGTTATTGCTTAAGGATCCTTATGCAGGATATTCCTCAGAACACCCTCAACGAAACCACGAAAACCGAGCAGTCTGCCCGCATTGACTTGTGGGTAATCGACCTGACGGCCTTTGGTGGCCAGCGTTACTACTTTTCAAATGAACTAAACGAGAAGGGAGAGCCGGTCACCTGGCAGGGCAGGAAGTATGACGTTTACCCGATACAGGGAACCGGATTTGATCTGGTAGGGAAAGGGACGTCTTCCCGACCGACGCTGGCGGTGTCGAACCTGTTTGGCATGGTCACGGGACTCGCGGAGGATGTGCAGAGCCTCGTCGGGGCCACGGTGGTAAGGCGCGTGGTATACGCCCGTTTTCTCGATGCGGTGAACTTTACAGGCGGCAATCCGGAGGCTGATCCGGAACAGGAAGTGGTCAGCCGCTGGGTGATTGAACAACTGTCGGAGCTGAAAGCCACCACGGCGACCTTCGTGCTGGCCACACCGACCGAAACGGACGGTAGCGTGTATCCGTCGCGGATCATGCTGGCTGATGTCTGCAACTGGACCTACCGTTCGCAGGAGTGTGGCTATGTCGGGCCACCTGTGGCGGACGAGTTTGATAAACCCACGACAGACCCTGCAAAAGATGCCTGCAGCAAATGCCGTACCGGCTGCGAGCTGCGTAATAACCTGCCGCGCATCGGCTGTTTCCTCTCCATTAACCGTCTTTCCTGATGGATACACCCATGAAAA
>NZ_SZWS01000054.1:265115-266064 GCF_005281245.1 Citrobacter sp. wls826 | reverse complement strand
GCGCCGGCTGAATCGTGTGGCTGGGTGGTGAACACGCCCGCAGGGGAGCGGTATTTTCCCTGCCAGAATCTTTCCGCTGAACCGACTCTGTATTTCCGCATGGATCCGGCAGATTACCTTCAGGCGCAGGCGGCAGGCGATGTGGTGGCCCTGGTACACAGCCATCCCGATGGCCAGCCGTTTCTCAGCGATGTTGATCGCCGCCTGCAGGTGCAAAGTGGCCTGCCGTGGTGGCTGGTCTGCGATGACCGGATATACAAATTTCGCTGCATGCCATTCCTCACCGGGCGGGCATTTGAGCACGGGGGGACGGACTGTTACACCCTGTTCCGAGATGCGTACCATCTGGCGGGTATTGAGATGCCGGATTTTGCGCGGGGGGAGGACTGGTGGAAGCAGGGCGAGAATCTGTATCTGGATAATCTGGAGGCGACAGGTTTTTATCGGGTGAATGCTGAAGAGGCACAGCCCGGAGACATTCTGATTTGTTGTTTTGGTTCATCAGTTGCCAACCATGCCGCGATTTACTGCGGCGACGGCGAACTGCTGCACCATATTCCTGACCAGCTCAGTAAACGCGAGAGGTATTCTGAAAAATGGCAACGCCGCACACACTCGATATGGCGACACCGGGCATGGCACGACTCTGCCTTCACGGGGATTTACAACGATTTGGCCGCCGCTTCAGCCTCAGTATAAAAACGGGGGCCGAGGCCATTTACGCGCTGGCCATACAGGTTCCGGGCTTCCGGCAGAAAATGAATGATGGCTGGTATCAGATACGCATCGCCGGTCAGGATGTGGATGAAACCAGCGTGTCAGCCCGTCTGCATGAACCGCTGCCGGACGGGGCCATTATTCATATTGTCCCGCGTATGGCAGGGGCAAAATCCGGTGGCCTGTTTCAGGTCGTGCTGGGTGCTGTGGCAATAGGCGCGTCCTTTTTTAC
>NZ_SZWS01000054.1:261907-265064 GCF_005281245.1 Citrobacter sp. wls826 | reverse complement strand
CTTCAATGGCAGCCTGGGGGGCTGCGTTATCTGCCGGTGGTATTTCGGTATCCTCAGTTCTGTTTTCTATGGGGGCAGCCATGATGCTGGGTGGTGTGGCGCAGATGCTGACGCCGCAGGCAAAAATCCCCTCGTCCCGGCAGACCGATAACGGCAAACAGAACACTTATTTTTCGTCACTGGACAACATGGTGGCGCAGGGGAATGCCCTGCCGGTGTTGTACGGTGAAATGCTGGTCGGCTCCCGCACGATCTCCCAGGAAATAAGCACACGGGATGAGGGCGGCGGCGGGCAGGTGGTGATCATCGGTCGCTGATTTACTGCAGCATATTTATATTAAAACAGAACCGCCTTCGGGCGGTTTTGTCGTTTCAGAGGGAACAGATTATGGGGAAGGGTGGTGGCAGCAGTAAAACGCCGCATGAGGCTCCTGACGACCTGAAATCCAGCCAGATGCTGACCGTTGTTGATGCCATCTGCGAGGGGCCGATTGAAGGTCCGGTGGACGGGCTGAAAAGTGTCAGAATTAACAAAACGCCGGTCCTCGACAGCGACGGTAATGCGATGGTTCACGGTGTCACCGTGGTTTACCGCGTGGGGGAGGATGAGCAGACCGCGATGGAGGGATTCGAAGACTCCGGTGCTGAAACCCTGCTGGGTGTGGAGGTGAAGAAGTCAGAGCCGGTGACCCGCACCATTACCGCTAAAACGGTGGACCGTCTGCGTTTTACCTTTGGTGTGCAGTCTCTGGTCAGTACCAGTACCAAAGGCGACCGCAACCCGACCAGCGTACAGATGCTGATCCAGTTTCGCCGGGACGGGCTGTGGCGAACGGAACGGGATATCACCATTACAGGTAAAACAACCACGCAGTTTCTGGCATCTGTGGTGATCGATGATTTGCCGCCCCGGCCGTTTGAAGTCCGCATGCAACGTATCACTGATGACAGTACGACAGACCTGCTGCAGAACAAAACGGTGTGGTCGGGCTATACCGAAATCATTGATGTAAAACAACTCTATCCGAATACCGCCGTTATCGGGGTAAAAGTGGACGCGGAGCAGTTTGGCAGCCAACAGGTCACGCGAAACTATCTCCTGCGCGGGCGCATCGTACAGGTGCCGTCGAATTATGATCCGGTAAAACGGACGTATTCCGGGCTGTGGGACGGGACGTTTAAACCCGCCTGGACAGATAATCCGGCCTGGTGTGTGCTGGATATGCTGACCCACCCGCGCTATGGCATGGGAAGCCGCATCGGTGTTGCCGATGTGGACAAGTGGGCGCTGTATGCCATTGCACAGTACTGCGATCGGCTTGTTCCAGACGGTTTTGGCGGGACAGAGCCGCGTATCACCTGCAATGCGTATCTGACGGACCAGCGTAAAGCGTGGGACGTGCTGGGGGACTTCTGTTCCCTGATGCGCTGCATGCCGGTCTGGAACGGCAATACCCTGACCTTTGTACAGGACCGGCCCGCCGATAAAGTCTGGACCTATACGCAGAGTAATGTGGTGATGCCCGCTGACGGTGCGCCGTTCATCTACAGCTTCAGCGCCCTGAAAGAGCGCCATAATGCCGCCGAGGTCCGTTACACCGACCCGAACAACGGCTGGGAAACGTCCACCGAACTGGTGGAAAACGACGCTGCCATCCGGCGCTACGGTCGCAACGTCCTGAAGATGGACGCGTTCGCCTGTACCAGCCGGGGGCAGGCGCACCGCGCCGGACTGTGGGCCATCACCACCGAATTGCTGGAAACGCAGACGGTGGATTTTTCCGTGGGGGCCGAAGGACTGCGACATGTTCCCGGCGATATCATTGAGGTCTGCGACAGTGATTATGCCGGCGTGACCGTGGGCGGACGCGTTCTGTCGGTCGACAGCCTGTCCCGTACGCTCACCCTGGACCGCGAGGTGGAAATACCGCCAGGCGGCAATGTGGTGCTGAACCTGGTGGGCAGCGATGGCCAGCCTGTTACCGTCGCGGTCACTGCACATCCGGCCCCGGACCGCGTGACCGTCAGCCAGTTACCCGATGGCGTGGCGGCGTACAGCGTGTGGGGGCTGAAACTGCCGGACCTGCGCCAGCGCCTGTTTCGCTGCGTGGCCATACGGGAGAATGATGACGGGACGTATGCCATCACCGCCGTGCAGCATGTTCCGGAGAAAGAGAGCATCGTGGACAACGGTGCGAAGTTTGACCCGTTGCCCGGCACAGGTGTCACGAACACACCACCCGCTGTGCAGCATCTCACCACGGAGATTCTGGCAGAGGACGGGCAGTATCAGGCGCGGGCGCGCTGGGACACGCCGCGCGTGGTGAAAGGCGTTAACTTCTTCCTGCGCCTGACGGTGAAAGCGGAAGATAACAGCGACCGCCTGGCCAGCAGCCTGACCCTGACCGAAACGGAGCACACCTTCCGCAACCTGACGCCGGGGCGCTACACCCTGACGGTGCGGGCGGTGAACACCCAGGGCCAGCAGGGTGAGCCTGCCAGCACAGATTTCAGTATCGCCGCGCCGGCTGTACCGTCTTATGTTGAGCTGATTCCCGGCTATTTCCAGATAACCGCCACCCCGCGTCAGGCGGTATATGACCCCACGGTGCAGTATGAATTCTGGTTTACGGATACGCAGATAACCGATATCCGCCAGGTGGAAAGCGATGCGCGTTATCTCGGCACGGCGCTGTACTGGATTGCGGCAAACGCGAGTATCAAACCAGGTAAAGACTATTACTTCTATATCCGTGCCGTGAACCAGGTCGGGAAATCGGCGTTCGTGGAGGCTAAAGGCCAGGCCAGCAACGATGCGGCGGGCTATCTGGACTTCTTCAAAGGGGAAATCACCGAAAGCCACCTCGGCAAAGAACTGCTGGAGAAGGTGGAACTGACAGAAGACAACGCCAGCCGGCTGGATCAGTTTTCGGAAGAGTGGCAGGACGCGAACGGCAAGTGGAATGCCATGTGGGGCGTGAAGATAGAACAGACCGAAGACGGGAAGCACTATGTGGCTGGTCTGGGCCTGAGCATGGAGGATACGGAAGAAGGTAAGCTGAGCCAGTTCCTGGTGGCGGCTGACCGTATCGCGTTTATCAACCCGGCGAACGGCAATGAAACTCCGATGTTTGTGGCGCAGGGCAACCAGATATTT
>NZ_SZWS01000054.1:260154-261816 GCF_005281245.1 Citrobacter sp. wls826 | reverse complement strand
CGGGAACCCGCCGACCTTTATGCTGACGCCTGACGGCAGGCTGACTGCCCGTAATGCGGATATCAGCGGTAATATCAGCGCGAATTCCGGCACCCTCAATAATGTGACGATAGCGGAAAACTGCACCATTAACGGGACAATGCGGGCAGAGAATATTGTCGGCGATATCGTTAAAGCCGTCGGGCGGGCTTTCCCCGGAAGCGCTAATTACCCGAATGGGACCCTCACGGTTCAGATACAGGATGACCACCATTTTGACAGGCAGATAATCATTCCCCCCATCACCTTTGCAGGAGGAAAGGCAAAATCAGAGACAAGCAACGAGATATGGACAGACTGTGGGCTTGTGGTGAAGCACAACGGCAGAGAGATATACAACGCAGAACCCGCGATTACAGCGAGATCATTCAGCAGGGTTCTTGATATGCCAGCCGGAGGTGGAAATGTGACGCTGAGCTTCACGGTTTCATCCAGGGGGTATGGCGGCGGGGCCTGGGCTGATATCAGCAACCTGCTGGTCATGGTGGTGAAGAAGAACAGCACGGGGATCAGCATTTACTGATACCTGAATCCAGAAACGAGCGCCTGAATGGGCGCTTTTTTATTGCTGAAAACAAGAGGTAATGACATATGTCAGTACAAATTTCTGGCGTATTTAAAGACGGGGCGGGGAAACCGGTACAGGGTTGCACTATTCAGCTGAATGCGAAGAAAACCAGCCCGACCGTTGTTGTGGAGGTGATTTCATCCACTGTTACAGACGCGAACGGCCACTACAGCATTGAGGCTGAACCGGGTTATTACAGTGTGTCACTGATGCGGGAAGGGTTTCCGCCCTCTGTGGCTGGCGACATTTACGTGGCCCCGACTGATGCGCCGGATACCCTGAATGCGTTTCTCGATGCACCAAAAGATGCAGATCTGCGCCCGGGGGTGATGAAACGCTTTGAAGAAATGGTAAACCGTGTAGTGGATTTGAGCGGTACAACAGAAAAGGATCGGGAACGCGCCGAACAGGCCGCACAGTCAGCGGAACAAAGTAAGGATTCGGCAGCCCTTTCTGCAACGGCTGCAGCAGAGTCACAGAAGCAGGCAGCACGCTCTGCAGATGCTGCTGATGTGTCTGCCCGCTCTGCTGATGATAATGCCCGACAGACCGCGCAGGACGTTCTGGCCTGTGCAGCGGATGCGGACAGTGCGGCAAAGTCTGCACAGACAGCGACGGAGCAGGCCGGACAGGCAAAAATCGCCGCCGATACGGTACAGAAAGCGCAGGAGGAAGCGGGAGTTTCGGCACAGTCAGCAGCAGGAAGTGCCGGAAGTGCTGCTGCAGCAGCACAAACAGCGGGTGAACATGCCGGTAATGCAGCCGCATCTGAAATTTCAGCGCGTGAAAGCGCCCTTACGGCCACGCAGGCGGCAGAACAGGGTGATAACAGCGCGGCAGCTGCAGTGCTAAGTGAACAGCATGCCAGGGAGTACAGCGAAAAGGCTGCTAAATCAGAGGCTGCGGCATCAGCCAGTGCAGAATCGGCATCTTCCAGTGATGCATCAGCCCTGCAGTCAGCCGAAAAGGCTGAGAAACAGAAAAATGCAGCCGCTGAGAGTGTCACCCGTGCAGAACAGGCCAGAGATGAGGCGCTGACTTCCCGGAACGAGGCA
>NZ_SZWS01000054.1:223463-260098 GCF_005281245.1 Citrobacter sp. wls826 | reverse complement strand
CCGCTGAAACAGCGGCGACAGACGCTGCGGAGAAAGCCGCAGGCAAGGTTTCGGAGCAACTGAAAGCTGCTGTAGCTGATGATACTCAGCGCGCCGAAGCCGCAATGGCTGGCGCTGAAAGCGCGGCAGTAGCCTCACAGGGATACCGTGATGAAGCGAGGGATATTGCTGAAAGTCTGAAGCCAGGAGACGCCAGCACCACGCAGAAAGGGCTTGTGCAGTTAAGCAGCGATGACGACAGCGACAGTGAAGCCTATGCAGCGACACCGAAAGCCGTTAAAAAAGTCAAAGACCTGGCAAACCAGAAGGCCCCACTGGACAGTCCGGATCTGACAGGGACTCCAACTGCCCCCACGCCGCCATTAAGTGTCAGTAACAAACAGATTGCGAATACCGAGTACGTTCAGGCTGCGGTTGCTGCATTAGTTGGCTCATCCCCTGAAGCTCTGGATACGCTGGCTGAGTTAGCGCAGGCATTAGGAAATGATCCTAATTTTGCAACCACGATGCTCAATGCGTTAGCGGGTAAACAGCCGCTAAATGAAATACTGACGTCGCTGTCCGGGCTGTCTACCTCCGGAAGTAAATTGCCATTTTTTAGCAGTAAAAATACGTTGATGTTGACGGATCTGACGACGACCGGGCGTGGGTTGATTGCTAAAAACTCAATAAATGAAATTATCACATACCTTGGTTTGGTAGAAACGATAAATTTAGCAGCTGGCGCGGTGCCTTCAACGCGCAGAGTAAACGAAAAAGCGCTTACAGATGATATTTACATCACCTCACAGGATATTTTTAACGGGCAAGTCTTGATGATTGGTGCAGACCAAAATCTGGACAATTTCCAGACGCCGGGGCTGTATGCTCAGGATATGAATGTTAATACCAGTACGGCACTGAATTACCCGGAGAATAATGCAGGTTCTCTGATGGTACTGAGAAGCGCCGGAGTGACACAGATTTACCGCGTGTACAATTCATCCCGCAGTTATACACGTAGCAAGCATTCAACGCAGGCATGGACTCCCTGGGTACCTGATGATTCTTTTCCGGTCGGCGCACCTATTCCCTGGCCGTCTGATACAACTCCGCAAGGGTATGCTTTAATGCAGGGGCAACCTTTCGATAAAGCAGCCTATCCATTGCTTGCGATTGCGTATCCATCGGGTGTTATCCCGGATATGCGAGGCCAGACGATTAAGGGTAAACCGAACGGTCGTGCGGCACTTTCATATGAACAGGATGGTGTTATATCGCATACCCACGGAGCCAGCGCATCCAGTACGGATTTGGGAACTAAAACCACATCATCGTTTGATTACGGCACTAAGACTTCAAACACTACCGGTGACCATAACCACAACAGAGGTACTATGGAAATTACTGGTACTCTCGGTTACTTCAGAAGTGATAATAGTAGCTTCTATACAGCAAGTGGAACATTTACACTTGGTGGCTCTACAGCGGCTAAAAGTTTTACAGGTTCTAATTTTACTTATGGTGTTCCTGTAAACTTTAACGCTTCCAGAACCTGGTCTGGCGTCACAAACACTACGGGTAACCATGCGCACTCTGTTGCAATTGGCGCTCATGCACACTCCATTGCTATTGGTTCACACGGACACTCCGTCACTGTTAACGCTTCTGGTAACGCGGAAAACACTGTCAAAAATATTGCGTTTAACTATATTGTGAGGCTTGCCTGATGACTTTTGAAATGACCGGAGAAAATCGGACTATTACTCTCTACAATCTTCGTGCAGATACAAATGAATATATTGGGAAATGTGAAGGGTTTATCCCTGCTAATACCGGATTACCTGCTTACAGTACCAATATTTCTCCGCCGCCAGCGAAGGCCGGTTTTGTCGCTGTATTTAATCTTAAGTCAGAAAAATGGTCACTGGTTGAGGACCATCGCGGGAAAATTGTCTACGACATTCAAACCGGGAAAACTACCACGATTGACCAGTTAGGTAAGTTACCTGACGATGTTGTTTCCGTCGCGCCGGAAGGCCATTTTGTTAAGTGGGATGGAGCACAGTGGGTCCACGATACCGATGCGGAAAATAAACATCTTCTGATGCTGGCCGAACAGGAAAAAATAAATCTTCTGGCGGTCGCAACATCCGCTATAGCCCCCTTACAGGATGCTGTTGATCTGGGCATGGCAACGAAGGTTGAAACCGCACTTTTACTGGAGTGGAAGAAATACCGTGTCTTGCTTAACCGGGTAGATACCTCAAATCCAGAATGGCCTACTCAACCGAATATTCAGGCCAGTTAATATCAGGGGCGGAAGACAAATCGATGCGACGTAATTCAGTTCGATAGCTTCGCAACGCCGCCAGTTCTGTTTCCTCGCTGGCTGATATATCGATGTCTTTTGTGCAAGAGGACTAAAGTTAACCGCAGAAGAGTGGGCTCAGGCTGGAAGGTTGATTGCTGCAGGTGAGTCAAGAAAACGTTTGGCTATAATTTATGATGTAGGGGTGTCGACGCTATACAAAAAATTACCTGCGCGGTGTTGAGAAGACGCCACGCGTCGTCGTATGCGAGAACGGGCGGCGGCGAACTGGCGAACGTTCGATAGTGCGAGTATTGAATGATTGCCAGTCACGGCGGATTGTACTTAAGCAATATGATGGTTCAAGGCGTTTAATCTGAAACCAGCCACAATCAGCCTCTTCAAACATTTCCTGAACAGTACAGCTAATCTGTTCCTTCCCATACTTGCTGGCGTCAGTGTTGATCGCCGGCAGTGTCATGAGCGGTTTTACCCGAACACCAGCATCGGGGGAAGAACGCTCTCTCATCATACTCAGCCCCCTTGAATGCTATCATGTTCACGATGTTTGTACATGTAGGGAGACATGTACTTGATTGAAATGGAGACATAAATCTCACTTATATAGTTTTGTACTATAGTATGATGTCAGTTTCTAATGGAAAGTATAAAGAAACAACTATTGTTGCCGATAATCTATTTTAATTGTATGTTCAACATTGTATATTGATAGTGGAATGTATGTTGTCACAAAGGGTTAGGATATATTAAGAGGTTTGTGTGATAAAGAACTACAAATTGACTACACTTAAGCCCTATGTGATATCAATCACATTTTCATTTTTGCTGTTTTTGTCGTTAACTGAGATTTCTACTTATTATATATATAAGGAGCGTATCGGTTCATATACAGAACGAGTATTGAATAGAAGTGTTAGTCTCATTCAACAGATTGATGAAATAAATGATGGTTATGAGATGTTTGATGCTTATAGTCCCTGTAGTGAACTACAGCTTCATGCTGTAAGAATCGCTCTATGGCCTTATGCACTTATAAAGGATATATCATTTATTTCTAATGGGGCAATTACTTGTACTGCGTTGTGGGGAAAGTTGCCAGCACCATTATTACTCAACATATACGATAGAAAAGTTGAAAAGGATAACTTGACGTGGTTTTTTGGCGTGTTGTTGGAAAATAATGTTAAAGCTGATTTACTAAGCAACCAAAAATTAGCTATAACGATTTCACCATTTGCTTTTAACAGATTTGCTACAGACCATGAAGAGAAAGGATTTTCAGCAATTGTCGGCAATAGAGATCATTCTCTTCATTTGTTTAGGTTTGGTGAACTGGTCGATCTGCTTGAGGAGGCTAAACATGATAAATCCTATCAGTTAGGACTTATTACTACGCAAAGTTGTAATGGAAAACATGACATCTGTGTCATGGGAGGAGTTAAATTTCCGTGGGTGAGTTTCGATAATTGGTTAATGATATTGTTGATTGCATTTACATCTATTGTAACAGGTGTTCTTTTAGGTGTTGTTTATAATCAAAAGGTTGCACGCAAACAATCATTAGTATCAAGATTAAAAAATGCCATAAGAAATGAATCATTATATCTTGTATATCAACCTATTTATAAAATAAAAACCGGTATGGTTATTGGTGTAGAGGCACTAATTAGATGGGATGACCATGATATTGGTAGCATTCCTCCTGATATTTTTATCCCTATTGCAGAGAGACATAATTTAATTCAAGATGTAAGTAATCTTGTATTTCGAATGGTAGTAAAAGAAGCTAGGTCCCTTTCTGAAAAATTTAATGTCTTTATAAGCATTAATGTTAGTTCACAAGACCTTTTGTCTGAATCTTTTCAAAGAAAAGTGTTTCAGATGATCGATGAATTAAATATAAAGCCCGGAATGATAATGATGGAATTAACAGAAAGACAGAGTGCGGATCTAAATTCACTCCAAAAGGTAATTTCTTTATTTAATGATAAAGGTATTTCAATAGCCATTGATGATTTCGGGACGGGCTATTCAAATTTAAACTGGCTGTCAAGTTTACAAATAGATGAAATTAAAATTGATAAATCAATTACAGACTCTATCGATGAATACTCTATAAGTAATAATTTATTATCAGGATTGGTAGAGATTTTTAAAGATATAACTCATAAGGTCGTATTCGAAGGTGTGGAAACATCAACTCAGGTTAATTATTTAACTGAAATGTTCCCTGAGTGCGGTGTACAGGGATGGTATTACTCAAAGCCGTTATCTATAGATAAATTGACAAAATTAGTCGAGGATGCCAATTTGCCTTAATAGTTATTACTTTATTTTCATTGTTTTCACATTCTATATAACACGCGTAACCGCGAGCTATATAAATTTAGCTGCAGAAGGATTTTGATATCTTGCCGCATTCAATCAGCTAGTTGGCTCAAAATTGTATGGAATGTCGAGTTCACCTTCTTCAGCGAGCAGGGCAAGATAGTCCTCTCGTGTCATTGACTGTGAAAAGCGTCCACACATAGAAACCTCCAGCCATATGTCAGACTAAAAGTATTGGGCAGTAAGAAAAAGTGGTGCGCACCGTTAAAGATTTAAACGGAGCTTGTAAAATAAATCGGAATGATTTCTTTGTGAATTGATGAATTCCGAAAGTGAAGGGGGCCTTAATCATTGTGTTCGAGAGCGATTAATAGACAACATTTGACGGACTTTTTCCCAGTAATTCCCCGAAGCTTCCCCTTTCAGAAAACAGACATAAAAAAACAGCCGTAACAGGCTGGTTATTAAAGGATTTTTGGTCGGCGCGAGAGGATTTGAACCTCCGCCCCCCCGACACCCCATGATGGCGAGTTACCGCTTAAGGGCTGCTATGTGCCATGAGCAGACAGTTCGTACGTAACTATTGTGCTCAGATTTTTCATTGAAGGGATTATTGCGCATATCTGAACCCCACCGCTATGGTCGGTTTGTCCCCGGCTGGGGAAGTCCGGAATGCGTTCACCCTAAGAGGATATTCCGCTTATCCTCTGGGGTAGTTTTGGATTAGTTAAGCTTGTTTTAGGTAGACGAGAGTATATTTAATATTCTCTCCGTAAGTTTATCCTCATAACCTTCCTCTACTGGATGATTGAATTTTACAAGAGGACCAGAACTTTTGGCTTGATCATAAGATCTTTCAAGTACTCCAGGTTCAGCACTCATGCTGTTTATCACAGTAGATAAAACGCTAATAGCAATCTTTGATGCGTGAAGGTCGAGTCTCAAATCGTCTAGATTTCTCTCAAGGATTTCAACGCGTTCATTTAAGTCAGCCATTTAATCTCCTGGGTGTCTGGGAAGAAGGGTATTACCACACGATCGCCAATACTGGCCGCTGTCACTTCCGGTTTTGTCTCAACGGCCTCTGTCATAAACTCATGGCCAAAGATGTCACCATGAAGTGCACTGGGGTTTACCCCGATAAGTATGCGGGGCCCGAACCACAGATAGCACTTTACGTTACACGAATAACAATATCTTACGGCGTTTATATACCGGGTTAAGGTAGTGTGTGGTTGCGGGCATGAAGACGGCTATGATAAGTCATTGCTTTCATCATTAGTTCTCCCGTTATTCATCTCGTGCAATCACTCGTTATAACGTCCCGGTCCCGCCGTCAGAACACCAGACCTGCCCGGACGTATAGCTGTTCTCTGGGGAAGCCAGGGTGACATATAGTGGTGCAATTTCCGAAGGCTGACCAGGTCGACCAAGTGGTGAATTAGCACCAAACTGCTCAATTTTCTCCTGTGGTTGGCCGCCACAGCATTGAAGAACCGTCCAGTAGGGACCGGGGGCAACGGCATTTACCCGGATCCCTTTCGGTGCAAGTTGTTTTGCCAGCGATTTTGTAAAAGCTACGATAGCCGCTTTGGTCTGAGCATAATCCAGTAGGATCTCGCTGGGCTCGTAGGCTTGAACTGATGAGGTGTTTATAATCACGCTACCAGGGGATAAATGTTGGAGTGCCGCTTTAGTAATCCAGAATAACGAGTAGACATTGGTCTTGAATGTTGCATCAAAGGCATCAGTTGTAAGTTCCTCAATCGACTCACAGAATTGCTGGCGACCCGCGTTATTGACCAGGATATCGAGCCCACCTAAGGTCTTAACCACCTGACTAATCAATTGCTGGCAAAATGTCTCTTCACGGATATCACCAGGGAGTGCCACGGCTTTTCTTCCTGCTTTCTGAATTAGATCGACGACCTCACGAGCGTCCTCTTCTTCATCAGGCAGGTAGTTGATTGCCACATCCGCGCCTTCACGTGCAAAAGCAATTGCGACTGCTCGTCCAATTCCTGAATCACCTCCGGTAATTAACACTTTTCGGTCAGTAAGGCGACCGCTTCCCTGATAACTTTCTTCACCATGATCCGGACGTGGTTGCATTTTTCCGGCAAGTCCCGGAAAAGGTTGTCTTTGGTGTGGAAAAGGTGGAACAGGAAAACGTTCTGAATTTGTCATATTCGTATCCTGTTTCTCATTATATTTATCCGCCATTCCATCACCTCTCTATATTTACTTGGAAGAGCTAATAAGCGTAGATCAAAATTCACAGCTTGTATCTTAATAATTTCCGTATCAGATTAATCCTGGTTTTAATATTTTTTATTTTTTTGTGCGTGGTCGGTGAGTTAGCGTGTCTTTAATATCATGTTAGCCTTAAAATAAGCCAAGCGAGAGATTTGTAATGTATTGAAAAATAAAGGTGGAAAAATGGTGGATGCCGGAATTAAATTTGACTAAGTCAGGATTACCGCTAACGTTAAGCACTGAACAACGACGGGTACGAAATACACTTTTGTATCTGACTGGCATAACCGATATATGAGGTGATATATGGCAGAGCATCGTGGTGGTTCCGGTAATTTCGCTGAAAACCGAGATAAAGCATCTGAAGCAGGCCGCAAAGGTGGTCAGCACAGCGGGGGAAACTTCAAAAATGATCCGCAACGTGCATCTGAAGCCGGTAAGAAAGGCGGGCAGAACAGTCACAGTGGTGGCCGTAAGTCTGACAATTCCTGATTATTAGTTTCAGTCTCATCTTTTAATAAAAAAGAGTGTCCTGCGGGTCTGGATTAGACTCGCAGTATTTCTCTAGCCCTGAAGGAATCCATATGAATATGAAAACTATTGAAGATGTATTTATTCACCTGCTTTCAGACACCTATAGTGCTGAAAAACAATTAACGCGCGGGTTGGCTAAACTTGCCAGAGCGGCGTCAAATGAAAAACTCAGTGCGGCTTTTAATGCACACCTGGAAGAAACTCGGGGGCAAATAGAGCGTATAGACCAAATCCTTGAACAAGAGCCGGAAATTAAGCTTAAACGTATCAAATGCGTGGCTATGGAAGGACTGATTGAAGAAGCTAATGAGGCCATAGAAGGCACTGAAAAAAATGAAGTTCGCGATGCGGCGTTAATCGCTGCGGCACAGAAAGTAGAGCACTATGAGATAGCCAGTTACGGCACTCTGGCCACCCTAGCGGAACAACTGGGTTATAAAAAAGCGGTGAAACTTCTCGCGGAAACACTTAAGGAAGAAAAAGATACCGACCTGAAACTCACCGACCTTGCGGTAGGCAATATCAATAAAAAGGCCGAGAAAAAATAAAATTACTGACTCGAGGAAATCACGATGAATTATATTGAGCATTACCATGATTGGCTACGGGATGCGCATGCGATGGAAAAGCAAGCGGAATCCATGCTGGAATCAATGGCAGGCCGTATCGATAATTATCCTGATTTACGTGCCAGAATAGAGCAACACCTGACCGAGACAAAACGACAGATTACCGTGCTGGAAGAGATTCTTAAGCGAAATGATATCTCGCGTTCTGTACTAAAAGACTCGATGAGTAAAATGGCCGCGTTTGGCCAGTCGATTGGAGGCATGTTACCCTCTGATGAAATTGTAAAGGGAGCGATCAGCGGCTATGTATTTGAACAATTTGAAATAGCTTGTTATACCTCGCTCCTGGTTGCTGCTGAGAAAGCGGGTGACACCGCGTCCATACCTGCCATAAAGTCAATTCTGGCGGAAGAACTCGATATGGCTGACTGGCTTCTTAAGCATCTCCCGAACACGACGGCGCAGTTCCTTTTGAGATCTGATGCAAACGGCGTCGAAGCGAAAAAATAAGTTCTTTTCAGACTATTTCTGGCAATGCATGCACTGACAAACCACAGTCAGTGCCGTTGCCAGGCTGAAACTTCTTCCACTAAAACCTCAAGGCTATAACAGATCGCTTTTTCAATGACATCCTGACAACTGCCGGAGAAAATGGTTCGTTTTGTTACTATCTGCCCGCGGAAATTCCACGCAAACCAGATTGTACCCGCGGGAGTACCATCCTCTCCGCCGTCAGGCCCCGCATAGCCGCTAATGGCAATACTGATATCTGTTCCGGCGCGTACCCGGGCGCCTTCAGACATTTCTATCACCGTCTGTTCACTTACAGCGGTATATTTCTCCAGCGTACTGGCCTGCACACCAAGCATTTTCTGTTTTGCACTGTTGCTAAAGGTAATGATGCCAATATCATAAAACGCGGCGGTATCTGCCTCTGCGCAGAGCGCAGCAGCCAGACGTCCACCCGTGCAAGATTCAGCTGTGGTTAAGGATAATCCGCTGTCAATGAACGTATTCGCGATCTGTTTTGTTAACTCGCCAGTGGTTTTGGTTTTGTTGTACGCTGATTTTTTCATTTCCCCCCTTAATCCTCATCAGGAATGACTGAAATATGGCCATTACGCTCAAGGATTGCATACTTAATTTTCCCTGGTTCCGTAATGCCCTGACTCTGGCGTGCAGCCACCAGAATATCATCGAGAGAGACATCAACCATTTTCATTTTCTCCATTAACGGTTCGCCGTGGTCCAGCAGAATCACCGGTGAGCCATCAAGAGCAGATTCAGCGCCGCTCATCTGTTTTTTAATGAATCCGAAAAATATATCGATCACTACCAAAGTGACAATGGTGAGCATCGCCCCTGTTATGGAAAAATCATTGCCAAGTAATGCCTGTTGTGTGGCTTCACTAATAATCAATAATAAAATCAGGTCGAAACTGGTCATTTGTAATAATGCGCGGCGTCCAACAATCTTAAATACGACGAGTAAAATAAGATAAATTGCTAAGGCTCTCAGCACCATTTCCATAATGATCTCCTATGGATAAATAAACTGACTGAAACGAATTTCAGGGCCGGAATTTAACTGGATCACACTCATGGCGCTTCCGGGTTTTACTGGTGTAACAAGTAACCAGATTGATATATTTTCTTGTTTTTTATTGGCATTATACACGAGGTACAGATCATCTCCCTTGCTGTACATTCTGTCAGGTAGAGGCCAGATATTTTCTGTTTCATAGAAAGCATTGAAATCTCCACCAATACGATAAATGTTCCCCTCAGAATGTTGACCTGTAGTCGAGATCTTTAATTTAAACTCTGTCTGCAAACGACCAAATCGCTCAAAATCCAGTGTCACTTCTCCGGTAGTATTCTTACTCACGGCATTACTGAAATAACCATCCGAAAAAACACCTAATACCGCCAGGGAAATAATAATGAGTAAAACAGCGAATCCAACCTTATGAAATTTCGACTCAAAATTCAGAAAGTAATGACTTTCTTCAATGCCGGGGACTGTCTGTTTTTTTCTGGGCATGTTTGACCTCTCTGTTTTGCTTGTATCTCGCCAGTTAGATGATTTGTAACGATATTAATTTTTAAGACAGTTCCAGTTTGCCAGATTAAGGAATAGCAACCAGACTTAATAAGTCAAGTTGTTACTGAGGTAAGGACGGAATGAAATTATACGTGATACCATTAATATATTGTTTTTTAATCCCGACAGTTTTCGCTGACGATGACAATGGTGGACTGAAAAAAGATACTGCGCCGCCACCACCACACGCTCTGGATGAGGGGTACCGGGGTACAGAAGATGCGCGAATCATGACGGTTCAACAAGCCAAAAGTATGCATGATGGTGCAACCATCTCCCTGCGCGGGAATCTGATTGATGGTCAAGGTGGAGATAAATTTGTTTTTCGTGACAAAACCGGCAGTATTTATACACTGATTCCACTTTCTGTCTTTGACGGTCGCACGGTAAAACCCGATCAAATGATCAGTATTAACGGCAGTCTTGACACCAAAACGCAACCTCCTGTGGTTCGCGTTAACAGAATACAAAAGTAACATTACTACTGCTCTGCAAATTTCCCGACGCAGAGTAACCCATGCTGGAAGCGTGGTATGGCATACCAGAAGAACTATCCTAAGGTCTGCTTATCGCTCATAGCGGACTTCAGCGGCAGTAAAAGCTTTATCATCGAGGTTTGCCAATAGTGGTAGCGCGTTGAATGTGCCGCCGAAAAACTTGGATTCTTGGCGAAAACTCTTCCCCAAAACTAAAATCAAAGTTTAGATAATCAATGAGTTGTAAAAGGTAGCCACTGGCTGTTTTTGAAAGTAGAAAGCATGATAATTTCAATTATATCAAATGGTAGCTATGAATTTGGCAATGTAATGCTGCGTCACATTGGTTGAGCTAACTGGGGCCCCTGATTTTTCACATTTCCAACGGCACGCGTCACCGCGTGTCGTATAAATTTATCAGCCGGTACGGCACCATCGGCCCGATGAATAAAGCAAGGCTGTTTCTTGTCGTCTTCCTTTTTCCATTCTTACCAGCCATCAGCTAAGCAAATTACACGGCCATGCTGCCAGAGTGGTTTAAACATTCTGCTGATGGTTGCAGTTTCAGAACGTGCATAAATTAGCGGCAGCTTAGACCACCATCGATTGTTAATTTTTGGGGGCAAATTTGGGGGCAAAAATCAGTTCGGGGCATGATTTGGGGCGATGAAATGACTCACATTGCCCGAAATTGTCCAAGGCGATTTTTCATTAACTGATTGATTTTATGGTAATTGACTGTAATTGCTAAATTTACAAAATCAATTTTATAGTCTAACGCTGATTATGTGGCTGTGGGGATAAACATTTAATAAACCGCGGGAAGGGAGTCATTTCGCTCATGAAATAAAAAACCGGATAAGGCGATAGCCTCCATCCGGCTAAAATACGCATTAGCTCGCCTGTTTTTTCATCATGCTGAAGATAAACAGCAGTGCAGCACACAGCACCACGGAAGGACCTGCCGGGGTGTCATAGAAGGCCGAGAAGGTCAGCCCGCCTGTAACCGCTATCATTCCCACACCAACGGCAACCCCTGCCATCTGTTCTGGCGTACGGGCAAAGCGACGGGCGGTTGCCGCAGGGATAATAAGCAGCGAGGTGATAATTAACGCCCCGACAAATTTCATCGCCACGCCAATAGTTAATGCTGTGACCAGCATCAGCAGTAGCTTAACGCGTTGCAGCTTCACGCCATCCACAAATGCCAGATCCGGACTGATGGTCATCGACAGCAGGTTGCGCCACTGCCAGAACAAAATCGCCAGAACGATAACCACCCCAATGGCGATGGAGATAAGATCTTCTGGCGTCACGGCGAGCAAATCACCAAACAGATAGGCCATCAGATCCACACGGATGTTGGACATCAGGCTGACGACAACTAAGCCTAATGACAGTGCACTGTGGGCCATAATGCCCAGTAAGGTATCAATCGCGAGGTGAGGGCGTTTTTCCAGCCATACCAGACCGCCTGCCAGCATCAAGGTGACGACGATGACTGCATAGAAAGGGTTTACATCCAGCAGCAGGCCAAAGGCGACCCCCAGTAGCGAAGCGTGGGCCAGCGTATCACCGAAATAAGACATTCGACGCCAGACCACAAACGAGCCGAGTGGGCCAGCGGCACAGGCCAGCATGATCCCGGCTAACCAACCGGGTAATAACAATTCAATCATGAGTGACCATTTCCCCGGCGTAAGACGATACGACCCTGTAAATCGTGGCGGTGATTATGATTATGACGGTAAATTCCGAGTTGTTCGGCACCGCGTTGTCCGAACATTGAGATGAATTCCGGGTGCATGGAAACCACTTCCGGCGCACCAGAACAACAAATATGATGGTTCAGGCACAGTACCTCATCGGTTTTTGCCATCACCAGATGCAGGTCATGAGAAACCATCAGTACGGCGCAATCCAGTTCACGTCGCAACTGATCGATAAGATCGTACAGTGCGACCTGCCCATTGACATCCACGCCCTGGGTTGGCTCATCAAGCACCAGTAGCTGAGGTTTATTCAATAAAGCACGGGCCAACAGGACGCGTTGTGTCTCCCCGCCAGAGAGTTTTTGCATCGGCGCATTCATCAGATGTCCGGCCTGAACACGCTTCAGTGCCGGAAGGATATCTTCTTTTTTGGTGCCGGGACGCAGGCGCATAAACCGACTTACCGTCAGCGGAAGCGTCGTATCGAGGTACAGTTTTTGCGGCACATAGCCAATCCGCAATCGACCATTACGCTTGATAACTCCCTCATCAGCCTCTACCAGCCCTAATACAACGCGCACCAGCGTAGATTTCCCGGCACCATTTGGGCCGAGAAGCGTCAATATTTTACCGGGTCGAAGTTCAAGCGATACGTCAGAGAGGACGCGGCGTTGACCATAAGAGACCGAGACATTTTCCAGTGAAACCAAAGTCGTCATATCAATTTTAGTCTTGCAGAAGTTATAGAATGTTATAATATCACAATTCTCACATTCATTACGATGATTGGTCGCATTATGTTACATAAAAATACGCTTCTTTTCGCAGCATTATCCGCTGCTCTTTGGGGTAGTGCAACACAGTCGGCAAATGCCGCTGTCGTGGCTTCTCTTAAGCCGCTGGGGTTTATCGCTTCAGCCATTGCTGACGGGGTTACTGACACCCAGGTTCTGTTGCCTGACGGGGCTTCCGAACACGATTACTCATTGCGTCCTTCAGACGTAAAACGCTTACAGGGCGCGGACTTAGTCGTTTGGATTGGACCTGAGATGGAAGCGTTTATGGAAAAATCAGTCAAGAATATTCCTAACGCAAAACAGGTAACGATTGCGCAGCTCAATGACGTGAAACCGTTACTCATGAAAGGTGCTGACGACGATGATGACGATCATGGACATAATGATGCCGGCAGTGAAAAAAGTGACGAGCATCACCATCACGGCGATTACAACATGCATCTTTGGCTTTCCCCAGAGATAGCACGGGCCTCAGCGGTTGCAATCCATGAAAAATTAGTGGAACTTATGCCGCAAAGTCGAGCCAAACTTGACGCCAACCTGAAGGATTTTGAGGCACAATTAGCCGCAACCGATAAGCAGGTAGGTAACGAGCTCGCGCCGCTCAAGGGAAAAGGTTACTTCGTTTTTCATGACGCCTATGGCTACTACGAAAAACACTACGGACTAACACCGCTTGGTCACTTTACCGTGAACCCTGAGATTCAACCTGGTGCGCAGCGTTTACATGAAATAAGAACACAGTTGGTTGAGCAAAAAGCAACCTGCGTTTTTGCTGAGCCACAGTTCAGGCCAGCGGTCGTTGAAGCCGTCGCGAGAGGGACATCCGTTCGAATGGGAACGTTGGATCCGCTCGGAACGAATATCAAACTGGGTAAAACAAGCTATTCAGCGTTTTTGAACCAATTAGCCAACCAGTATGCGAGCTGCCTGAAAGGAGATTAATGAGGAAGTGATTACGTGCAACAGATAGCCCGCTCTGTCGCTCTGGCATTTAATAATCTGCCGCGGCCCCATCGCGTTATGCTGGGGTCGCTTACCGTACTGACATTGGCCGTCGCTGTCTGGCGGCCCTATGTTTACCATCCTGATTCTGCACCTATCGTCAAAACTATCGAGCTGGAAAAAAGCGAGATTCGTTCACTATTGCCTGAGGCCAGCGAACCTATCGATCAGGCCGCTCAGGAAGACGAAGCTATCCCACAGGACGAACTGGATGACAAAACGTCTGGTGAAGCCGGCGTGCATGAGTATGTCGTCTCCACGGGCGATACGCTGAGCAGTATTCTGAATCAGTACGGCATCGATATGGGTGACATCAGCCAACTCGCGGCTTCCGACAAACAACTGCGTAATCTGAAAATTGGTCAGCAACTTTCCTGGACGTTAGGCGCGGAAGGTGACTTGCAGCGCCTGACCTGGGAAGTCTCCCGTCGTGAAACCCGTACTTACGATCGCACCGCGACGGGTTTCAAAATGAGCAGCGAAATGCAGCAGGGCGATTGGGTTAACAGCCGAATCAAAGGCACCGTGGGCGGAAGCTTCGTCGCCAGTGCCAAAGATGCCGGACTGACCAGCTCTGAAATCAGCGCAGTGATTAAGGCCATGCAGTGGCAGATGGATTTCCGCAAACTGAAAAAAGGCGATGAGTTCTCGGTACTGATGTCTCGCGAAATGCTGGACGGTAAACGTGAGCAAAGCCAACTGTTGGGCGTCCGCTTGCGTTCTGAAGGTAAAGATTATTACGCAATCCGTGCTGAAGACGGTAAGTTCTATGACCGCAACGGTACCGGACTGGCGAAAGGCTTCATGCGTTTCCCGACGGCTAAGCAGTTCCGCATCTCTTCCAACTTTAACCCGCGTCGTCTGAACCCGGTGACCGGACGCGTTGCGCCGCACAAAGGTGTCGACTTTGCGATGCCGCAGGGGACGCCGGTGCTGTCGGTGGGTGATGGCGAAGTGGTTGTAGCCAAGCGCAGCGGCGCAGCCGGATACTATGTTGCGGTTCGTCATGGTCGCACCTATACCACGCGTTATATGCACCTGCGTAAGTTGTTGGTCAAACCAGGACAAAAAGTGAAACGTGGCGATCGTATCGCGCTGTCTGGCAATACCGGGCGTTCTACGGGTCCGCATCTGCACTACGAAGTCTGGATCAACCAGCAGGCAGTGAATCCTCTGACGGCGAAACTGCCGCGCACAGAAGGTCTGACCGGGTCGGATCGCACCGATTACCTGGCACAGGTGAAAGAGGTTGTTCCTCAGTTGCGTTTCGATTAATTCACACGCTGACAGAGCCGGTACGCTATGCGTGCCGGCTTTTTTATTTTGTACGGCGCATCGCGCGCCGCTACACTATCAGCAGATCTACTTTTCGCCGCACCAGACACTGGAAGAGCATGGAAACGAAAAAAAAGAATATTGAATATATCCCAGAGTTTCACAAATCATTTCGCCATCCGCGCTACTGGGGTGCATGGCTTGGTGTGGCGGCGATAGCAGGTATTTCGTTAACGCCGGCATCATTTCGCGATCCAATTCTGGCAAAGCTCGGAAGAATGGCCGGGCGGCTGGGAAAAAGCTCGCGTCGCAGAGCACTGATCAATTTATCCCTCTGCTTTCCTGAGCGCAGCGAAGCTGAGCGTGAAGCTATTGTCGATGAGATGTTTGCGACTGCACCTCAGGCGATGGTCATGATGTCGGAACTCGCCATACGCGGCCCGGAAAAAATTCAGCATCGGGTTGACTGGCAGGGGCTGGAAATCATCGAAGAGATGCGTCGCAACGATGAAAAAGTGATTTTTCTGGTTCCTCATGGTTGGGGCGTAGATATCCCAGCGATGCTGATGGCTTCCCAGGGACAGAAAATGGCTGCGATGTTCCACAATCAGGGAAATCCGGTATTCGATTTTGTCTGGAACACGGTGCGTCGTCGTTTCGGTGGTCGTTTGCATGCGCGTAATGATGGCATCAAACCGTTTATTCAGTCTGTACGTCAGGGATATTGGGGATACTACCTGCCGGATCAGGACCATGGCCCTGAGCACAGCGAGTTTGTGGATTTTTTTGCTACCTATAAAGCCACGTTACCGGCGATTGGCCGCCTGATGAAGGTGTGTCACGCCCGTGTGGTGCCGCTGTTCCCGGTATACAATGGGAAAACGCATCGCTTAACGATTCAGGTTCGTCCTCCGATGGATGACATCCTGACGGCGGATGATCACACCATTGCCAGACGAATGAACGAAGAAGTGGAAATCTTTGTGACGCCGCATCTCGAGCAATACACCTGGATTCTAAAACTGCTTAAGACGCGCAAACCCGGTGAAATTGAGCCTTATAAGCGCAAAGATCTTTATCCGAAGAAATAAAAAAAGCCTCTCAAACGAGAGGCTTTTTTACTTCAAACGGGGCGTTACTCGACGGTCAGAATACGCGTGGTATTCGTTGAGCCAATGGTGCTCATGACATCGCCTTGCGTCACAATGACCAGGTCGCCGGAAACCAGATAGCCTTTATCGCGCAGCAGGTTCACTGCTTCACTGGCGGCAACGACGCCGTCAGTTTCGCTGTCAAAGTGAACCGGGGTGACGCCGCGATACAGGGAAGTCAGATTCAGCGTACGTTCATGACGAGACATCGCGAAAATCGGCAGACCAGAACTGATGCGTGAGGTCATCAGCGCAGTACGACCGGATTCCGTCATTGTGATGATAGCGGTGACCCCTTTCAGGTGGTTAGCGGCATACATCGCTGACATGGCAATCGCTTCTTCAACGTTATCAAACTGCACGTCAAGGCGGTGTTTAGAAACATTGATGCTCGGGATCTTCTCAGCACCCAAACAGACGCGCGCCATAGCCGCGACGGTTTCAGCCGGGTACTGACCTGCTGCAGTTTCTGCAGAGAGCATAACGGCATCGGTACCGTCGAGGACGGCGTTAGCCACGTCCATCACTTCCGCACGGGTCGGCATTGGGTTGGTGATCATCGACTCCATCATCTGCGTGGCGGTAATGACCGCACGGTTCAGCTGACGTGCGCGGCGAATCAACGCTTTCTGAATACCTACCAGCTCAGGATCGCCAATTTCAACGCCCAGGTCACCACGCGCCACCATCACCACGTCGGAGGCAAGGATGATGTCATCCATCGCATTCTGGTCGCAGACGGCTTCTGCACGTTCTACCTTGGCGACAATTTTCGCATCGCAGCCAGCGTCGCGCGCCAGACGGCGGGCATAGTTCAGATCTTCGCCGCAGCGCGGGAAGGAGACGGCCAGATAGTCAACGCTGATTTGCGCGGCGGTGACGATGTCGGCTTTGTCTTTTTCGGTCAGGGCTTCAGCAGAGAGACCGCCGCCCAGTTTGTTAATGCCCTTATTGTTGGACAGCGGGCCACCGACGGTAACTTCGGTGAAGACTTTCATGCCCTGAACTTCCAGCACTTTAAGTTGTACGCGGCCGTCGTCGAGCAGCAGGATATCGCCCGGGACGACGTCAGCAGGCAGTCCTTTATAATCAATACCGACTTTTTCTTTGTCGCCTTCGCCTTTGCCGAGGTTGGCGTCTAACAGGAACTTGTCGCCAACGTTAAGAAATACTTTACCTTCTTTGAAGGTTGATACGCGGATTTTAGGTCCCTGCAGGTCACCCAAAATAGCTACATGACGTCCCAGTTTTGCGGCAATTTCACGGACTTTATCCGCCCGCAGTTTGTGATCTTCTGGAGAGCCGTGAGAAAAGTTCATACGTACGACGTTCGCACCCGCGGCGATAATCTTTTCAAGGTTATTATCGCGGTCAGTTGCCGGGCCTAACGTGGTAACGATTTTGGTTCTGCGAAGCCTTCTGGACATGTAATACTCCGTTGACTGAAACAACTTGGTGTTGCGTGAACATTAATCCGGTCGTTCTCAAATATTAACGGTAAATGAACGACCCGGATGATAAAAGGGTAGAACATTGTTATTGCTTTTAGCGGTCATCACTCTTGATGAGTAATTCTTTATCAAAACGCGATTCCTTGAGCGCTTCCTTGACACGCTTCAAGTTATCTCTAAATTTTGCCCCACGGCGCAAAGTAAATCCTGTAGCCAGCACATCTATCACGGTCAGTTGAGCAAGTCGAGAGACCATGGGCATATAAATGTCAGTATCTTCCGGTACATCGAGAGTAATTGCCAGCGTTGCTTCACGCGCCAGTGGCGTGCCGGGAGAGGTGAGGGCGATAACCATGGCGTCATTTTCCCGCGCCAACTGCGCCAGTTCCACCAGACTTTTGGTTCTTCCGGTATGAGAAATAAGCACAATGACGTCATCGTCGCTACAATTCATGCAACTCATGCGTTGCAGAACAATATCGTCGGAATAGATTACCGGTACGTTAAACCGGAAAAATTTATTCATTGCGTCATGCGCCACTGCGGCAGAAGAACCGAGGCCAAAGAAGGCAATTTTTTTCGCCTGAGTTAATAAATCTACTGCCCGGTTTACCGCTGCGTTATCCAGAGACTGGCGGACGTGGTCGAGGCTTGCCATCGCTGACTCGAAGATTTTCCCCGTGTAAGATTCTACGCTGTCATCCTCATCCACATTGCGATTAACATAAGGGGTGCCATTTGCCAGACTTTGCGCCAGATGCAGTTTAAAATCAGGGAAGCCGCGGGTATCCATGCTGCGACAGAAACGGTTCACTGTCGGTTCGCTGACATTGGCTTCAACAGCAAGTGTGGCGATGCTTGAATGGATTGCCCGCTCGGGAGAGGCAAGAATAATGTCGGCGACTTTACGCTCTGACTTGCTCAACTGTTCCAGTTTTAACTGGATTTTTTCCAGCATATTCATGATGTAGGTAGACTCATGGGTCATGGGCAAAAACGATTTCAATGATACGGAGAAATCGGGGCATAATTTCGTGTATAGATATTACCCCTGCTAATGCAGCAACGGGGCAAAATGGACAGAATAGTTGTTGTTTTTTTTCATTACATGATCGGAGTCGGGTTTTCTTACGTCTTCAGGGGTACGAAAAAAGATGACTTTTTTGTCCAATTTGCGACGGCAAACGCCCATAAAGCGACTGTTCGCGGTAACAGCACGGCTGGATAAGCGTTTACGGTTTCCGGATTCACGTAAAAGCAGTACAGTGCACTGTAATAAAATTACAACCAGTGTCTGGCAAAAGCACCAGGCACTTAATTGAGGAGAATGACATGGCGGTAACGCAAACAGCCCAGGCATGTGATCTGGTCATTTTCGGCGCGAAGGGCGACCTGGCGCGGCGGAAATTGCTGCCTTCCCTGTATCAACTGGAAAAGGCCGGCCAGATTAACCCGGAAACCCGTATCATTGGGGTAGGGCGTGCCGACTGGGACAAAGCAGCCTATACCAAGGTTGTGCGTGAAGCGCTCGAAACCTTCATGAAAGAAAAAATCGACGAAGGTTTGTGGGAGACTCTCAGCGGTCGTCTGGAGTTTTGTAATCTGGACGTCAATGACACCGCCGCGTTTAGCCGTCTGGGCGAAATGCTGGATCAAAAATCACGTACCACCATTAACTATTTCGCGATGCCGCCGAGCACCTTTGGCGCGATCTGCAAAGGCCTGGGTGAAGCAAAGCTGAATGCTAAACCAGCCCGTGTTGTGATGGAAAAACCGCTGGGTACGTCGCTGGCAACATCCCGTGAAATCAACGATCAGGTCGGCGAGTATTTCGAAGAGTGTCAGGTTTATCGTATCGACCACTATCTTGGCAAAGAGACGGTCCTGAACCTGCTGGCACTGCGTTTTGCCAACTCCCTGTTTGTGAACAACTGGGATAACCGCACTATCGATCACGTAGAAATTACCGTGGCGGAAGAAGTGGGTATTGAAGGCCGTTGGGGCTATTTTGACCAGGCAGGTCAAATGCGCGACATGATTCAGAACCACCTGCTGCAGATCCTGTGCATGATTGCGATGTCTCCGCCGTCCGATCTGAGCGCCGACAGCATTCGTGATGAAAAAGTGAAGGTACTGAAATCGCTGCGTCGTATCGATCGTTCGAACGTACGTGAAAAAACGGTTCGCGGTCAGTACACCGCGGGTTTTGCCCAGGGCAAAAAAGTGCCGGGGTATCTGGAAGAAGAAGGCGCGAACAAGAGCAGCAACACGGAAACGTTTGTGGCGATCCGTGTGGATATCGATAACTGGCGCTGGGCGGGAGTTCCGTTCTACCTGCGTACCGGTAAACGTTTACCGACGAAGTGCTCTGAAGTGGTGGTTTACTTCAAAACGCCTGAGCTGAATCTGTTCAGAGAATCCTGGCAGGATCTGCCGCAGAACAAGTTGACCATCCGTTTGCAGCCTGATGAAGGTGTCGATATCCAGGTACTGAACAAAGTGCCGGGTCTGGATCACAAGCATAATCTGCAAATTACCAAGCTTGATCTGAGCTATTCCGAAACCTTCAACCAGACGCACCTTGCCGACGCCTATGAGCGCCTGCTACTCGAAACAATGCGCGGAATACAGGCGCTGTTTGTGCGTCGTGATGAAGTTGAAGAAGCATGGAAGTGGGTCGACTCAATTACCGAAGCCTGGGCGATGGACAACGACGCGCCGAAGCCGTATCAGGCAGGGACCTGGGGCCCGGTTGCTTCTGTGGCGATGATTACCCGAGATGGTCGTTCCTGGAACGAATTCGAGTAAAATATCATCTAGCCCATAGGTGTTATTTTACCGGTAACATGATCTAACACAGATTGTAGAATAATTTTTGCACTTTTAGGCTCCGCGTGGATTCACCCGCGGGGCTTTTTTTATTACACTGCCTGAAACGATTTTGCCCCTGAGCTACGGCCAACAAGCGATTCAGCTATTTTTACCCAACTGAAACACATTGTTGATCCAACGCTCTGACAGATAAATTTTAGGAGCCTCTATGAATCCGAATTTGTTACGCGTAACACAACGTATCGTCGAACGTTCTCGTGACACACGTTCCGCCTACCTCGCCCGTATTGAACAAGCGAAATCAACTACCGTTCATCGCTCGCAACTGGCATGCGGTAACCTGGCGCATGGTTTTGCTGCGTGTCAGCCGGACGATAAGGCCTCGCTGAAAAGCATGCTGCGTAACAATATCGCGATCATTACCTCCTATAACGACATGCTTTCCGCGCATCAGCCGTATGAACACTATCCGGCCATCATTCGTAAAGCACTGCATGAAGCCAATGCAGTAGGCCAGGTTGCTGGCGGTGTACCTGCAATGTGCGACGGTGTGACCCAGGGGCAGGATGGGATGGAGCTTTCGCTGCTCAGTCGTGAAGTGATTGCGATGTCTGCTGCAGTGGGCCTTTCCCACAACATGTTCGACGGCGCGTTGTTCCTCGGCGTATGCGACAAAATTGTCCCGGGTCTGGTAATGGCTGCGCTGTCATTTGGTCATCTGCCGTCAATCTTTATTCCTTCCGGTCCGATGGCGAGCGGTCTGGCGAACAAAGAAAAAGTGCGTATCCGTCAGCTGTATGCTGAAGGTAAAGTCGATCGCATGGCGCTTCTTGAATCCGAAGCGGCGTCTTATCACGCTCCGGGTACCTGTACGTTCTACGGCACGGCGAATACTAACCAGATGGTGGTGGAGTTTATGGGTATGCAACTGCCTGGCTCCTCATTTGTACATCCTGATGCGCCGCTGCGTGAAGCGCTGACAGCGGCAGCAGCCCGTCAGGTAACACGCCTGACCGGCAATGGCAATGAATGGATGCCGATCGGTAAAATGATCGATGAAAAAGTGGTAGTGAACGGTATTGTGGCGCTGCTGGCGACCGGGGGCTCTACCAACCATACGATGCACCTGGTGGCTATGGCGCGTGCGGCCGGGATTCTGATTAACTGGGATGATTTCTCCGATCTGTCCGATATCGTGCCGCTGATGGCGCGTCTGTACCCGAATGGTCCAGCAGATATTAACCACTTCCAGGCCGCGGGTGGCGTACCGGTGTTAATGCGTGAACTGCTTAATGCGGGTCTGCTACATGAAGATGTGAACACCGTTGCCGGATTCGGTTTATCCCGCTACACCATGGAACCGTGGCTTAACGAGGGTGAACTGGACTGGCGCGAAGGGGCGGTGAAGTCTCTGGACAACAACGTGATCGCCACCTTTGACCAACCATTCTCCCACCACGGCGGCACCAAAGTGCTGAGCGGTAATCTCGGGCGTGCGGTGATGAAAACGTCGGCGGTACCGGTAGAAAACCAGATTATTGAAGCGCCGGCAGTTGTCTTTGAAAGTCAGCATGATGTCTTACCCGCGTTCGATGCGGGTCTGCTTGACCGGGATTGCGTGGTGGTTGTGCGCCATCAGGGACCAAAAGCGAACGGAATGCCAGAATTACATAAACTCATGCCGCCACTTGGTGTATTATTGGACCGTTGTTTCAAAATTGCGTTAGTTACCGATGGACGACTTTCAGGTGCTTCAGGTAAAGTGCCTTCAGCAATCCATGTAACCCCGGAAGCCTATGATGGCGGGCTGCTGGCAAAAGTACGCGATGGCGACATCATTCGTGTGAATGGACAGACAGGTGAATTGACGCTGCTGGTGGATGAAGAGGAACTTGCCTCCCGTCAGCCACACATTCCTGATCTCAGCGCATCGCGCGTGGGTACGGGACGTGAAATGTTCAGCGCGTTGCGTGAAAAGCTGTCCGGTGCGGAGCAGGGCGCAACCTGTATCACTTTTTAAGACTTATTTTGTAATCAGGCGAGAGAAAACTCTGATGAAAAACTGGAAGACAAGTGCAGAAGCAATCCTGACCACGGGCCCGGTTGTACCGGTTATCGTGGTTAATAAACTGGAACACGCGGTGCCAATGGCAAAAGCGCTGGTTGCAGGGGGCGTGCGCGTTCTGGAAGTGACCTTACGTACCGCATGTGCGATGGATGCCATTCGCGCGATCGCAAAAGAAGTTCCCGACGCTATCGTTGGTGCGGGTACCGTACTGAATCCACAGCAACTGGCTGAAGTCACTGAAGCGGGTGCGCAGTTTGCTATCAGCCCGGGTCTGACCGAGCCGCTGCTGAAAGCTGCAACTGAAGGCACTATTCCGCTGATCCCAGGCATCAGCACCGTTTCTGAACTGATGCTGGGTATGGACTACGGTTTGAAAGAGTTCAAATTCTTCCCGGCGGAAGCCAACGGCGGTACTAAAGCGCTGCAGGCAATTGCGGGTCCGTTCTCTCAGGTCCGTTTCTGCCCAACCGGCGGTATTTCGCCAGCGAACTACCGTGATTACCTGGCACTGAAAAGCGTGCTGTGCATCGGTGGTTCCTGGCTGGTTCCGGCAGATGCCCTGGAAGCTGGCGATTACGCACGCATTACCAAGCTGGCTCGTGAAGCAGTTGAAGGCGCGAAGCTGTAATTGCGTAAAATGCCCGGTAATAATTACCGGGCCTGCGAGTCTGAAACGGGCCATCTGGCCCGTTTTTTATCCTGCGACTTTCACCTGTGCCGCCGCGTCTTTCGCGCGTGTCACCGCGTCTTCAATACTCTGCGCTGTGGCCAGCACAACGCCCATACGACGGCTCCCGTCGATGTCTGGCTTGCCGAAGAATCTGACTTGCATACCTGTGCCCACAGCGGCCTGTACGTTATCAAACGTGACATTCTGGCTGGTAAGCTGCGGCAGAATAACGGCGGAAGCAGAAGGCCCATACAGACGGATTGCGCCAACCGGCAGATCGAGAAATGCGCGTACATGCAGGGCAAACTCAGACAGATCCTGCGAAATCAAGGTCACCATACCCGTGTCGTGAGGGCGAGGGGAAACTTCGCTGAAAATGACCTCATCACCGCAGACAAATAGCTCTACCCCAAACAGACCGTGGCCGCCCAGCGCCAGCACCACCTTACGGGCAATCTCCTGCGCTCGAGCCAGCGCCAGGTCACTCATCTGCTGCGGCTGCCAGGATTCGCGATAATCGCCATCTTCCTGACGATGTCCTACCGGTGCGCAGAAATGTACGCCATCAACGGCGCTGACGGTAAGCAGGGTGATTTCAAAATCAAAATTCACTACGCCTTCGACGATAACGCGTCCGGCACCTGCTCGGCCGCCTTGTTGAGCATAATTCCAGGCTTCAGTGAGTCGATCGGCGGAACGAATAAAGCTCTGTCCCTTACCGGAGGAACTCATTACCGGCTTCACGATGCAGGGATAGCCGATTTCGGCGACGGCCTCGCGAAAGCGGGCTTCGCTGTCAGCAAAGCGGTAAGAAGAGGTCGGTAGAGATAATTCTTCGGCGGCGAGACGACGGATTCCTTCGCGGTTCATGGTCAACTGCGTCGCCCGGGCGCACGGCACGATGTTTTGACCGTCCTGTTCCAGTTTTACCAGCATATCCGTGGCAATCGCCTCTATTTCCGGCACGATATAATGTGGTTTTTCACGCTCGACGAGCTGGCGTAAAGCATCGCCATCCAGCATGTTGATTACGTATGAGCGATGGGCAACGTGCATGGCTGGCGCGTCGGGGTAACGATCCACGGCAATGACTTCCACACCCAGGCGTTGGCATTCAATCGCCACCTCTTTACCCAGTTCACCTGAACCTAATAACATCACTCGCGTTGCTGCGGGACGCAGCGCTGTGCCTAATAACGTCATAAATTAATCCCCTGTTTTATCTGGGCGCAGTATATACGAAAACGTTTGCGTCTGTCTTTATTACCAGGTTGATTTCAAGGCGTAAAAAGAATATACTGTACATAAATACAGGTAATTTAAGAGGCTGCAAAAATGGCGGTTGAAGTTAAATACGTAGTCATTCGGGAAGGTGAGGAAAAAATGTCGTTTACCAGCAAAAAGGAAGCCGATGCGTATGACAAAATGCTTGATACAGCAGATTTGCTCGACACATGGCTGGAGCAATCGCCGGTAGCGCTGGAAGACGAGCAGCGCGAAGCGCTTTCCCTGTGGCTGGCTGAGCAGAAAGATGTGCTGAGCGCCATTCTGAAAAACGGCAAGCTGCCCTCTCCGCAGGCGGTCGAAAGCGATGCGCACGCTGAGGATGATACTCAGGCTGCCTGAAACGACTTGCGCTCCTGACGTTTTGTACCATGCTTTTCCCTGAATCATTGTGCAATCCCTGACGTCTTTTCACGTTGTAACAGGCAACCTGAAGGACGAAGGGGAGATTAAGGAGAAAAGAATGTATAAAAAAAGAGCGTTGCTGAGCCTGCTGTTGTTATCTGCCAGCGTATCTGTATTTGCGGCAAATATGGAAAGCAAGAATGTTCAGTTCCCCAAGTGCGAAGGACTGAATGCTGACGGTATCGCGGCGAGCGTGAAACGTGATTATCAGCAAAATCGCATCGCGCGCTGGGCTGACGATCAAAAACGCGTCGGGCAAGCCGATCCTGTCGCCTGGGTCAACACGCCCGATATTACGGGCAAAGATGGGAAATGGTCAGTTCCCCTCACGGTTCGCGGTAAAAGCGCGGATATTCACTACCAGGTAAAAGTCGACTGCAAAGCCGGAACGGCGGAGTATCAGTCGCAGTAACGAAGGTAGAAGGTATTTGCACTTCTTTTGATGACCTGAACACTTCCTGACATCCCCTCGGGTACGCTTTGATGATTATTCGTCTGTACTTGAGGGGCAACATGGCTAACTGGCTGAATCAACTTCAATCTCTTCTTGGGCAAAAAGGATCTTCCGCGTCATCTTCTGGTGAGCAAGGGCTGAGTAAACTTCTGGTTCCCGGCGCGTTAGGCGGTCTGGCAGGATTACTGGTTGCCAACAAATCTTCACGTAAATTACTGAGTAAATACGGCACCAGCGCGCTTCTGGTGGGCGGCGGTGCGGTTGCCGGTACTGTGTTATGGAACAAATACAAGGATAAGGTTCGCGCGGCGCATCAGGGTGAGCCGCAGTTCGGTGCACAAAGCTCGCCGCTGGATGAGCGAACCGAACGACTGATCCTGGCGCTGGTTTTTGCGGCGAAAAGCGATGGTCATATTGATGCCAAAGAACGTACCGCCATTGAGCAGCAGCTCCGTGAAGCAGGCGTGGAAGAGCAGGGCCGCATTCTGATCGAACGTGCGATTGAACAACCGTTAGATCCTCAGCGCCTGGCACAAGGGATCCGCAACGAAGAAGAGGCGCTGGAAATTTACTTCCTGAGCTGTGCAGCGATTGATATCGACCACTTTATGGAGCGTAGCTATCTGAACGCGCTGGGCGATGCGTTGAAGATCCCGCAGGATGTTCGTGAAGGCATTGAACAGGATCTCAAGGAACAAAAACAGGCTTTACCGGGTTAATTACTTACCGTTAAGGCGCATGTTTCGCTTGCATCATTGCTGTCTTTTGCCACCCTTATAGGATGTTTAAGCAAAAGAACAATGACATGCTACCAAAAGCTTCTCGTATCCCCCACGCCATGACGAATCATGGCGATACCCGCGTTGATAATTTTTACTGGCTGCGAGATGACACCCGCTCGCAGCCAGAAGTGCTGGATTATCTGCAACAAGAAAATGCGTATGGCCGCCAGATTATGGCCTCGCAGCAGGCATTGCAGGATCGCGTCCTGAAAGAGATTATCGACCGTATCCCGCCTCAGGATGCTTCCGCCCCCTATGTGAAGAATGGTTATCGCTACCGGCATATTTATGAACCGGGGTGCGAATATGCCATTTATCAGCGTCAGTCTGCCTTCAGTGAAGAGTGGGATGAATGGGACACCTTGCTGGATGGTAACCAGCGCGCGGCCCACAGTGAGTTTTATACGCTGGGGGGACTGGCGATATCTCCGGATAACACCATCATGGCGTTGGCCGAAGATTATCTCTCTCGTCGGCAATATGGCGTGCGTTTTCGCAATCTGCAAAGCGGTAACTGGTATCCGGAACTGCTGGAAAACGTTGAAGCGGATCTGGTCTGGGCGAATGACTCGCAAACCTTCTATTACGTGCGCAAACACGCAACGACGCTGCTCCCGTATCAAGTGTGGCGACATACCGTCGGCTCGCCGTCATCACTGGATGAGCTAGTGTATGAAGAAGCCGATGACATGTTTTATGTCAGTCTGCATAAAACCACCTCGTTACATTATGTGGTTATTCATATCGCCAGCGCGACCACCAGTGAGGTTTTGCTGCTTGACGCAGAACTGGCGGATGCCGAGCCGTTAGTCTTTTTAGCGCGACGCAAAGATCACGAGTACAGTCTCGATCACTATCAGCATACGTTTTATCTGCGTTCCAACCGTCAGGGTAAAAACTTCGGCCTGTACCGTACCCGTGTGCGTGATGAACAAGCCTGGGAGACGCTCATCCCGCCGCGCGACAGCGTCATGTTGGAGGGCTTTACGCTGTTCACAGACTGGCTGGTGGTGGAAGAGCGTCAGCGGGGCTTAACCAGCCTGCGACAGATTAATCGTAAAACGCGCGAAGTGGTCGGCATCGCTTTTGATGATCCGGCGTATGTGACATGGCTTGCCTACAATCCAGAGCCGGAGACATCGCGTCTGCGTTATGGCTATTCCTCTATGACCACACCGGATACGCTGTTTGAACTGGATATGGACACCGGAGAGCGTCGCGTACTCAAACAGACGGAGGTCCCAGGATTTGATGCGGCGAACTACCGTAGCGAACACGTCTGGATCACCGCGCGTGATGGCACCGAGGTTCCGGTTTCGCTGGTTTACCATCAAAAGTATTTCCTGAAATGGAAAAACCCTTTACTGGTCTACGGCTATGGTTCGTATGGCGCCAGCATGGACGCCGATTTCAGCAGCAGCCGCTTGAGCTTACTGGATCGCGGCTTTGTTTATGCCATTGCTCATGTGCGTGGCGGCGGCGAGTTAGGACAGCAGTGGTACGAAGACGGTAAGTTTCTGCTCAAGAAAAATACCTTCAATGACTACCTTGACGTCTGCGACGCGCTGCTAAAAATGGGTTATGGCGCGCCTTCGCTGTGTTACGGCATGGGGGGAAGCGCCGGAGGAATGTTAATGGGTGTTGCCATTAATGAGCGCCCGGAACTCTTCCATGGCGTCATTGCGCAGGTGCCTTTTGTCGATGTGGTGACCACGATGCTGGATGAGTCCATTCCCCTGACGACCGGTGAGTTTGAAGAGTGGGGGAATCCGCAGGACGAAGAGTATTACACCTACATGAAAAGCTACAGCCCGTATGACAATGTTACAGCGCAAGATTATCCTCATCTGCTGGTTACGACGGGATTACACGACTCCCAGGTGCAATACTGGGAACCGGCAAAATGGGTGGCAAAACTGCGCGAGCTGAAAACGGACGATCGTCTGCTGTTACTCTGCACGGATATGGATTCCGGGCATGGCGGAAAATCAGGGCGTTTTAAATCATACGAAGGCGTGGCCCTGGAATACGCGTTTTTGATCGGACTGGCGCAGGGGACTCTGCCTGGGCATGCGTCTGCTCAGGCGTTATCCAGATAGTGTTTCAGCGTTAAGCGCAGCTCCGGGCTCATACTGTCGAGGTTATTAAATAACCAGCGCAGATAGCCCGGATCGCGTTCAGCCACTTCTGATACAGGTTTTCCGCGGTACTTGCCGAAAGTGAAAGTAGTGAGTAACGCAGGACGGCCGGTAATATCGACCATCTGTTCTGCTGACCAGCCTGACGTCTGTATGATGTCGATCAGCAGTGCCGCGGTGATGTAGCAGTCGTACAGGGCACGGTGATGATGCAGGCCAGCTGGCGTCTGCACGCTCAGTTTGCGCGATTTATACAGCGCCATGTTGCTGTATTTGATTCCTGGCCACAAACGACGGGAGAGTTTCATGGTGCAAATCCACTCCCCGGGCATGTCGGGTAATACGCGGCGATCAAAACTTGCATTGTGCGCCACGTACCATTCGCTGCCGTAATATTGTGGGATGACATCTTCAATCCACGGCTTATCGGCCACCATCGCTTCCGTAATGCGATGAATTGCCATCGCCTGAGGGCTGATGGGGCGGTCAGGACGCACCAGGTGGCTCATGGGATTGACTATTTTTCCGTCAACCACATCGACAGAAGCAATCTCAACAATGCCTCCCTGCAGACCACAGGTTTCTGTATCTATTATGCGCAACATGCCATGCTCCTGACCCAAAACGATTAGCGTAAAGGAATGATATCACCTTGCCAACCCCGTGGCGTGCGTTGACCGGTTAAGAGTAAGGAACCGCTGTCTGCGCGAACAATCAATCGACCTTGCTCATCCCATAACGCGCTGCTGCCACGCGCATTGGCCATTAATACCGCGATGGCAAATTTATGCGAGAAACTCTGTAGACGAGATGTAGAGGAGAGCAATTCGGGCTCACTGACAGACTGACTGCTGGTGAATAGCGAGTACGCCGGGTCGATATCGATACCTTCCGGCTGGCTATCCACAACGCTGATGGCATTTTGCTGTCTGGCGATACAGGCCCCGTGGCTCTGGTGAAACGTTAAGGGGGAGGTCATCCAGGGAGAGAAAAGCGCGATACCTTTTACGAACCGATTGTTATGTTCTACCGATAGCCCCGCAATAATCGTCATGCGATAAGTCACGGCTGCATGCGCGAGAGGTTCTAACAACGCTTCATCGGGTGGGGCAGGGAGCGCGTCATTCTCATCAACACAACCCAATAGTGAGAGGGAGGGGAAAACCAGCAATTCACATTGGCATTGAGCGGCTGCCTGAATGAATTGCAGGTGATGCGCGACATGTTCGGTAACTGAGGTTTTAAGAGGTTCGTACTGTGCTGCTGCGATTTTCCAGTGTGACATAATGATTTCCTTTTCATAGTGTCTACAACCATCTTTAAAGTATAGATTAAGAATATACTTATACTGTAGCAGGCATCATGTAAGGAATCGTAACGTAATATAAGTTTTATTTAACTTTAGGCTCGTAGGGTAAACGTGAAAGGGAAACGGATGCCAGACGGTGCGCGATCAGTCTTTCCCGAAACCAGTCGCGTAAATGTTCGGGCTGTTCACGCTCAACGACTTCGGCAACAACCGGCATGTTGTATCGCTCCTTAAATGCGACACCCGCCGCGGCCAGGTCAACATTGACCTTATCCATTTCAGCTTGCTCAAGTTTGGCCAGATTGATGTTCATGGGCTTCTCCTTTTCTCTGTCTTTCGGCGCGCAAAGTTACTAAGAGTGTGCATTAATGGCAAGACCGAAATGATGATTCTCGACTCGATCATTGTAGAAGGTTATTCTCTATAGATTAGACATAACAAAAAGGAATAGTTGAAATGGCTTCATCTGCATCTATGCTTCGCAACGCTCTCATCGTACTCGCCAGCGTAGTGGCAACTCCCGCCGCCCTGGCTCATGCTCACCTGACAAAACAAAGCCCGGCGGCTAATGCCGATGTTGCGGTATCTCCTCAGGCGTTGACGCTGAATTTCTCTGAAGGTGTCGAGCCGGGATTCAGCGGCGCAACGCTGACAGGCCCAAACAAAGAACAGATCAAAACGGGTAAGGCATCGCGCAGTGAACAGGACAAAACACAACTGATTATTCCGCTTGCTCAAACGCTTGAGGCCGGAAAATATACTGTCGACTGGCACGTCGTCTCCGTGGATGGCCATAAGACAAAGGGGCAATATACCTTTAGCGTGAAATAACCGATGCTGGAATTTACCTGGGTTGCACTACGGTTTATCCATTTTACCACGTTGATGCTGGTGTTTGGCTGTGCGCTCTACGGCGCATGGCTGGCTCCCGTTTCGGTTCGTCGTTTAATGATGCGTCGTTTTTTGCGTCTACAACGACATGCCGCAGCGTGGAGCTTTATTAGCGCGACGCTGATGCTGGCGATCCAGGGTGGTTTAATGGGCTCAGGCTGGCGGGATGTTATTTCTAGTGACATATGGGGCGCCGTGTTGCAAACGCAGTTTGGCGGCGTGTGGTTATGGCAGATTATCCTCGCACTGGTCACGCTGGTGGTGGTAATTATAGTACCGCGCAGCATGCCGCGACGGCTGTTAATGCTGACGATTGCGCAGTTTATTTTGCTGGCTGGCGTCGGACACGCGACGCTGCATAGCGGTATCGCTGGTGCAATCCAGCAGGTTAACCACGCCTTGCATTTGGTATGCGCTGCCGCCTGGTTCGGCGGTTTGCTGCCCGTACTTTACTGTATGCAAATGGCGCAAGGCCGCTGGCGGGAACAGGCCATCAATACTATGATGCGTTTCTCCCGCTACGGGCATCTTTTCGTTATCGGAGTTTTACTTACCGGCATCCTGAATGCGCTGTTTATTGTTGGTTTTTCTGTTCCCTGGCACATGGCTTACGGGCAACTGCTTTTGTTAAAAGGTGCTCTGGTGATGCTAATGGTGGCGATTGCGCTGGTGAATCGGTATGTTCTGGTACCACGCATGCGGCAGGATAACCGCAGTATGACACTCTATTTTGTTTGGATGACTAAGCTGGAATGGGGAATTGGGGCCGTTGTGCTGGCGATTGTCAGCCTGTTTGCAACCCTCGAACCTTTCTGATTGATGGATTGGCGAAACGCATGAAAAAAATCATTATCTCGTTATTACTACTGGCAAGTTCAGGGGCCGCGCTGGCTGCGCCACAGGTCATCACCGTCAGCCGTTTTGAGGTTGGCAAAGATAAGTGGGCGTTTAATCGGGAAGAGGTGATGCTGACCTGCCGTCCTGGTAACGCGCTGTATGTCATCAATCCCAGTACGCTGGTGCAATACCCATTGAATGATGTTGCCAGACAGCAGGTAGAGAGTGGGAAAACTACGGCGAAGCCAATCGAGATTATCCAGATTGACGACCCGGCGAAACCGGGCGAAAAAATGAGCCTCGCACCGTTTGTGGAGCGTGCAGAAAAGCTCTGCTAATTGTCAGATGTAGTGTTCTGATTTCCAATAAAAAACCGCAAGGCTCGCTCAGGAGAACTTGCGGTTTTTACGTTTGGATGTGTGACAATCGTCCTTTTTTTCAGGCCACTTTAGTCGCGGACTGGAAAACCTGGCGCTGTCATCTATTCTTAAATGGCAGGGTAACTTAGCCTGCATTAATGCCAACTTTTAGCGCACGGCTCTCTCCCAAGAGCCATTTCCCTGGACCGAATACAGGAATCGTATTCGGTCTCTTTTTATGTGGATTTTATTTCAATCACTTAGGACATCATGTCCGAAAGTTTCCGAAATTTGTCCGCATATCACAATTCGGGATTTCTTCGTTATACCACACTGCTTTTAACATTTACACTTCATTTGCGCAGAAAAAGATCAGATCGTGATGCCCATTTTTTCCTGTTCTCCAGGCGTATGGTCTGCTTATGCGCCAGCATTTCAGTTGTCACTAGTGCCGAGAGGTTTAGACTCACTTGTATCAATAGCGGTATAATTATCCATCAATTGATGCCGTTCTGGCCCCTGATACATGGACTCAGTTTCTCAATAACGAGATATAAGAAATGGAAAAGTTAAAAGAAAGACTCGTGATGGAGATTGGTAATGCTGAAGATCTCTCTGCAGCATTAAAACTATACACCAGTTTCTATCTATTAATCCCAGAGTATAAATTTGTCTTTTCATCGCCTAAAGGGCCATATCCAGGGTTTCAAACTAACAAGAAATTCAAGCATGGGGCGTCTATACGCTCTTTATTCAATGATGAAAATGTTTTCGTTATGGATCCTCAAACCATAGAGGAAATGTTCAGCGATAAAGGACACTCCACATTTAAAATAGATTACTCAATATCTCTTGATAGCCAGGCATTAAGTTATCTCAGACCATATATCAATGGTAAAGTTTCTGGTCTGGATGATGACATCGAAGAAATATTTAAATTTATTTCTCATCAGAATACGCAGGTAGACTCTGTGTTATATGAACTGGAGAACCTTAAAAATCTGGATGAGAAAGAGAATCACCATAAAATATTCGATAAGTTGATGGGTTACGAATTTATAAAAGATGTTGATCTCGTTAATTCAGGAACCAGCGGAGTATTGACCTCAAAAATATCGCAAGGTGAGCTTTTTCTTAATACCGACAGACATTTTAGCTCACTGCTCACCAAAAACAAAGACTCTGAGTTCAGGCGTGCCTTAAGAGACAGGCACGATAGTATTTACGCTTATGTTCTTATGATGAGTATCATCCAAATCAAATCGCCTGCCAGATCGCTCAAAAATAAATTGATCGAACTATTAAGTTTTGCTCACACCAAAGTATGCTTTTTGGCAACAAGAGAGTTAATTCTAGCGAGTGAGTTTTTTATACGAGGGACAGAATTTAGGTTTTTTAACAAAATACATAAAAAGTCGAAAAACATGTGGTCGGCATTACATGGTATGGCCTGGGATCTGACTCATTGTCGATATTTAGAGCAAGCACTTACCTTCAATACAGGAAATGATGAGCGATATTTTTTCCCTGGAATATTGACTTGTGACAAAGGTTTTATTGAGGCGATGGAGCTCACGCCGCTTAAGGCCGTTGCATTTGATACCAAAGGTGGGCCGCCGTTGCTGTTTTATCATGAACATGATGTGATAAAAATTACCGGGGATATCCCTGCGGTTAATGATTTCTATCAGGAATTGTGTTGTAAACAGAAAAGAGAAGAAAGAGCTCGTGCGCGTAATGCACCCACTTATGACCTGCAATCTATAGTAGCTGAACTGGAAGCAGAACTGGAAGCTGTTGCGTTAGTACCTCGTCGACGCGTGGATAGCGTAGGACCGTGATGTATGATTCGGTCGCTCTGTTTTTTACTGCTATGGTTTAATTTAGAACAGGGCAATATTTGTGTACAGGAGGTCAAATGGGACTGCCTGACAATGCTTATCAAAGAGTGGAAGCGACGTGCTGGCGACATGTTTGGGTGGTCGGGGATATCCACGGTTGCTTCTCATTATTGATGGCGAAATTGCGCCTGTGTCATTTTGATCCGTGGCAGGACCTGCTGGTTTCAGTGGGGGATGTTATCGACCGCGGACCTGACAGTTTGCGTTGCCTGAAACTACTGCGTAAACGCTGGATTATCGCGGTCAGAGGGAATCATGAACAGATGGGGCTGGACGCGCTGGCAACCGGGGAACAATTCCTGTGGTTTATGAATGGCGGTTCGTGGTTTGCGCAGGCGGAGCAGCCAGCGGCGAAAGCCGCTCTTGAAACGTGTCGGCAATTACCCTGGATTCTGGAGCTGCGTTGCCAGAACGGCATACACGTTATTGCTCACGCAGATTACCCTGATGATAATTATCAGTGGCAAAAAGAGGTCGATTTACAGCGGGTACTGTGGGATCGCACAAGGCTGATGAATAAAGGCAACGGCATTCGCGGCGCGGATCACTTTTGGTTTGGCCATACGCCTCTGCGTCAGCGGCTGGATCACGAGAATCTGCACTATATTGATACCGGTGCGGTGTTTGGTGGCGAGTTGACGCTGGTGCAACTGCAATAATCAAAAATCGCTGTATTCCTGGGCCGGACGCCAGAAGCTGTCGATGTAGTCATCCGCGGGTAAACATCCGCCGTTACGAATACGCTGATCGTCCATCGATATCAGGCACTGCTGCTCAGTTTTGTAGACATCAACAACGATATCTTCACAACCGCCACCCAGGTAGCACACAAAAAGAACCAGCGTGAACATTCCATCCTCAAATGGTAAAGCCATACCTGTAGTGTAGAAGATGTTGATAGATGAGGGAAATTAACCAAGAAATAACCCGTCTGGCGACGGGTTCTTTTTGAATCAGGCAAGGCGCATGATCCAGGCATCTGACTTACGATCGTAGTGCTCGCGAAATAGAACTGAATGTTCTCCGTTAAGAAGAGCCGGGACGCTGGTGTCGGCATCCCAGGCATCAAGTTGCATGCATAAATCCGGATCGGATTTACACGGAATGGTTAACGTTCGGTCCCCTGGCGATTCGCCATGTAACTCGGCGTCGTCGATTTCAAAAGCGCCAATGCGCACACTGGTTTTCATCATCGTGCTCTCCGTTTATTTGCTGGTTGTGGTACGACCAGTTAGGCCGTCCATTTTTCAGCGTAGTCAACGTTAGCAAAAGCGCCAGTAAAAACGTGCGTTATCCTGTAAAGAGTTTGCCATCCCGGACAAGATCGCGCGGGTAGCTATTCTTTAATCGCGATCCAATACGTTTCGCCAGGCCAATCGGCTGATGCTGGAACGTAACCAGCACATCGTCGGTGGTCGGTGCGGTCTGCGGGTAGACATCCCGTCCGCGGTACCACTCTTCGGCTTCGGCATGGGTCAGTTCGAACGCATGGCTGTGATTTGTGCTGGCGAGAGCAATGACGGCTTCATGCTGCCAGCGGTACCCTTTATTGTGCGTTTCAGCGAGTTTGATGCCAAGTCGGGAAAAGCGGACTTTGCCGATCAGGGGTTCAATCTCAGTTGGGAATAGCCAAATCTCTTTATCACGCTGCCACAGGCGCAGAGTGTCTTCCCACTGCAATCCACAGGCGTTAGCGGCCTGAGTGACAAGCGCGGATTCACGCCCTTTAAGCGGGCTGAACGGGAAGTTACCGACTTTGTATTTTGGCGTCGGTAGTGCAGGGATCGCGGCGGTTTTGCGCAGACGTGCGACGAAAAAACCTTCACAATCGTAGATCTGCGGGAACACATGCAGGAATCCTTCCGGGGTCAGGGCGCGTTCAGCCTGCGGGAATAAATCGCCCAGTGGTAAAAACTCGACGGCGTCCGGGTAGGTCTCAATCAACCACTGCATAATGTCTTCATTTTCGTCACGGTTCAGCGTGCAGGTCGAGTAAACCAACGTGCCGCCGGGACGCAAGGCATGAAAGGCGCTGTCGAGAAGTTCGCGCTGGGTTGCGGCAATTTCCAGATTACTTTCTGGCGACCAGTTTTTTAGCGCATCGGGATCTTTACGCACCACGCCTTCACCGGAACACGGCGCGTCCAGCAAAATGGTATCGAAGGCTTCTGGCAACGCTGCGCCAAATACCCGCCCGTCAAAATGGGTTAGCGCGACATTGGCTATCCCGCATCGGCTGATATTGGCATGCAGGACTTTGACGCGACTGGCGGAAAACTCATTTGCCAGAATCGCGCCCTGATTTTTCATTTTTGCGGCAATTTGCGTGGTTTTGGAGCCGGGGGCTGCCGCGACATCCATCACGCGATCCGGAGTGTTACCATCGGCAAACAGCGCGGCGACCGGCAGCATTGAGCTGGCTTCCTGAATATAAAACAGGCCGCTTAAATGTTCCGCGGTACTGCCGAGCGGTACTGACTTTTCATCATCGCGTTCGATCCAGAAACCTTCAGCGCACCAGGGTATCGGAGTGAGCGACCAGTTGTAAGGTGCTGTCAGAGTGAGGAAGTCGGCAACGGAGATTTTCAGCGTATTGACGCGGATGCTGCGACGCAGCGGACGCAGGCAGGCAGCGAGAAAATCATCAAATGAGAGCGTGGAAGGCATTGCTTCACGCATTTGGTTTAGAAAGGCGTCGGGAAAATAAGCCACTTGGTACCACCGGCAAAAAAACAG
>NZ_SZWS01000054.1:220210-223392 GCF_005281245.1 Citrobacter sp. wls826 | reverse complement strand
CGGCGCGAGTATGTACGCCGGAGCAAGGGGAGATATTAACGTGGCAGGGCGGTTCCCCATTCACGCCACTCTTTTGGTTCGCTTTCGAGCAGCAGGAAGTGTTTACCTGCCTGCGCTTTCGGGGCCAGCGGCGTACCCGGTGGCGTAGCGAAGGCGATTCCGCCGCGAATGAACTGATTGAAGGTACCGGTCTTCACGACGCCACCGGTCAAACCAAAGTCGAGATTGTATCCGGATGCCAGCCAGAACACGGAGTTGTTCCGCACCAGATGCTGATAGCGCTGGCTAATGCGCATCGCCACCATCACGCGGTCAGAAAGCGAGCCCAGCGTCAGCCCGGTGACGGTCCCCACTTCAATGCCTCTGAACAGGACTGGCGTACCGATATTCAGCGAACCTGCTTCCGGTGCTTCTACCACAATACTCAGACCATCGAGGTAACGAGAGTCGGTAATGGTGGCTTCCTGCAGTTCAAAATCACGGCGCGGGTTACCGCGTCCTGGTTCAACGTTAATATACGGCTGTAAGATCGTATCCAGATGCTCGACGCCTGCCGCTGAGATTTGCGGTGTGATCACGGAGAAGCGGGTACCGCTACGGGCAAAAGTCTGCACGTATTCCGGATACAGAACCGCTTTTGCCTGAACTTCGTTACGGGCGGTGATCAGCTCAAGCGTCTGGATCTGGCCGATATCGATCCCCAGGTAGCGAATTGGCATGCCGGCCGCGAGTTTACCGGCATCGAACGCGTGTAGGGTTATCTGGCCGCCCACCGCACGTGCAGCGGTTTCGGAAGCATACAGAATACGCTTGTCGCCTTTGCGTTGGCTGGCGCTGGCGCCGCTGAGGTTATCGAAGCTAATCGCCCCTTTGAGCGCTCGTGACAGAGGAGATGCCTGTACGGTCAATCCGCTACCGTTAAGCTGAACCTTTGCCCCGCCTTCGGCCCAGAATACGCTGTTGCTGGTCAGCAGGTTGCGATATTCCGGTTTGATATGTAGATCGATATCAAACGCATCGGCGCGTGGGCGAACGCTAATCACTTCACCGACCTCGAATTTGCGGTATAACACCACCGAACCGGCCTGCACATCAGGCAGCGTTTCGGCGCTCAGGCTGAGCGTGGTAGTTGGCAGATCGCTCAGGCTGTTTTCAATCGCTTTTTCCAGGTTGGCATACAGCGGGTAGCTTTTTTTCATTTCACCCTTGGTACCGGGCAAAATACGAATGCCGCCGCTGAGCCATTCGCTGGCGCTGGCGCCAAGAAATTCCACGCCATCAAGCCCGACCTTGACGTCAACGCGGCTGTTGACCACAAACTTACTGTCACCTTGCACCAGAGCGCGATGCTGTGGTTCGATGGCAACGGTAAATGAAACACCTTTGCCAGAGAGCGTGCGATCAATCACCTGACCGACCTGTACGCCGTGGAGAATCAGCGGCTGACCGGCATCAATACCGTAACTCTCCGGCGCGGTCAGCGTAAGCGTCATGACGCCCGGATCGTGTAACAACGACTTCTCTGCAGGAATAACCGCAAACTGGTTACGCGGCTCGCCCTCGCCAGGTACCAGCTCGAAAGTTTTGCCCGTCAGTAGCGAACTGATATTGGCATCGTTTAACGATAATTTAGGGCTGTGTAATTCAATCCGCGTATTGTCGCGCAGCAGCGTTACTACGCTGGGATCGACCGTCATTTCGCCGGTCACTTTACCGCCTGGATTTAAATCCAGTTTGGTCAGTTGCCCGACTTCTAATCCTTGATACATCAGCGACGTTGAGCCGGCCTTGAGTCCATCGCCGCTGGGTAAATCAAGCTTGACGATCACTCCCCGCTGGCTGTGCGCGAGATCCTGATACAAACCAAACGTGTCATCGGCCACCGCGGGTTTAGAGTCTTCGGGCGAATCAAAAGCAATGGCGCCATTGACCAGCGCCGCCAGACTCTCCAGCTTGATCTTCGCTCCGCTGAGGCTGACATCCGCATTCACACCGGACACGTTCCAGAAACGGCTGCCTTTTTTCACCAGGTTGGTAAAGCGACGTTCGATCAGCACGTCGATGGTTACGCCCTGATGATTTGGGTTGATGGTGTAGTCATACACCCGGCCCACCGGAATCTTGCGGAAATAAACCAGCGAACCGCTATTGAGCGACCCGAGGTCAGGGGCGCGCAGGTGCAGCATCAAATCGCCATTATCCAGACGATATTTTGGCTGCGTATCGAGGGCGACGAAATGATCTTCCGGCTCGCCGGTTCCGGGCATCATGCCGATATAGTTGCCGCCAACCAACGCATCCAGGCCAGAAACCCCCGCCAGCGACGCTTTCGGCGTGACCAACCAGAACTGGGTATCTTTGCGCAGAGCATCTTTCATGGTCGATTTGATGCTGACGCGTACTTCAATTTTGCGTAGATCTTCGCTGAGGTTGATATCCTGCACGGTGCCCACTTCAACGCCCTGATAGCGAACGGGAGTACGGCCCGGCACAATGCCGTCAGCAGACATAAAGTCAATGGTTACGGTATTGCCGCGATCTTCATAGCTTCCCCAGATAAGCCATCCTGCAATCATCAGCGCGATGAAAGGCAGCAGCCAGAACGGAGAGATACGGCGTTTAGTTTTAATCTGCGCTTCAGTCTGCGAAGCGGGCGTTTCCTGACTCATGTGCATCCCAAAGTAAGCGGCTGTCCAGCCATTCCACAGCAAGAATAGTCAATATTACCGCTGCGCCGAAATAAAACGCAGCTGGCCCCATAGTAAAAGCAAGTATCTGATCGCGATTAATCAGCGACATGGTTAAAGCGATAACAAAGAGATCCAGCATCGACCAGCGACCAATCCAGGTCACCATACGCAGCAGTTTGATGCGGGTACGCAATCCTTGCTCACATCTAAAATGGATGCTGATGAGCAACGTAAACATCACAATCACTTTGGTGAATGGCACCAGAATACTGGCGATAAAAACAATCGCCGCCACGCCGACGTTGCTGTTCGCCAGGGACATTATGCCAGACAGGATCGTGTCTTCCTGGCGGCCGCCATTGACATAAATTACCGAGATGGGCAGCAGATTAGCAGGCAAAAGCAGGACGATCGAGGCCAGCAGAGCAGCCCAACACTTTTGGATACTTTGATTCCTGCGCCAGCGTAACGGGATATGACAGCGAGGGCAGC
>NZ_SZWS01000054.1:206620-220161 GCF_005281245.1 Citrobacter sp. wls826 | reverse complement strand
CCTCGGGCGTCCGGATAACCTGTAAAGTGGCAGCCGAGGCAGACGCGAAGTTTTTCATCGGGCCGACGGGCTGGTCTTTGCGGGTAGAAACGGTCCCAAAGCTGCTCAACGTTAAGGTGCGACAGCGTCAAAACACTGAGGATCACCAGCGCAATAAAAGCAAACAGACCTACACCGGGTTGCAAAAAAGCATAGTCCTGAACTTTGATTGATGCGACGCCAATGCCCACCAGATAGATATCAAGCATCACCCACTCTTTGAGCCTTTCCAGCATCAGCAGCACTGGGCGCAGGTTCATCCCAAGAATATTGCCAAACCACAGATAAGCGATTGAGGTCACGAGAATGATGGGCGCACCGGCAACGCAAAAGAGTACGAAGGATGCGGTGAGTGGGTCGCCTTGTCGGGTCATTTGCCAGATGCCTTGCAGCACATTGGCGTCAATGCGCACACCTAATAAATAGATGTGCAGGAGCGGTTCTCCCCAGGCAAAGGGCATCAGCAGCAGCATGGTGAAAGCCATAGCCGCCAGTCGTGTTAATGACCAGTCGCGTCCGTCACGAATTTTTGCCTGACAGCGTGGGCAAAATGCACTTTGGTGCGAACGCATTTTAGGCAAGCTAAAGATCAGGTCACATTCAGGGCAACGATGGTAATGCGCACGAGGGAGTGCATCACCAATGGACCTGATGGCTATTTTTTTAGTCGGCGTGATGCGTGGTGTCGTTAAGGCCATGTATCGCGAATCAAATTGTTGAAGTAATGTTATCTTAACTCATGACGGGAATGATCTTGAGCATTAACGCATTTAATGTTTATTTTAGTAGGCTGCAGCTTTAAGTAAGACAACTAAGTGATTACATAATGAACAAAACAGAGCTATACACGGATCTGAACCGTGACTTTCAGGCATTAATGGCAGGTGAAACCAGTTTTCTGGCAACGCTGGCAAATACCAGCGCGTTGTTGTACGAACGTCTTGCAGAAGTAAACTGGGCCGGTTTTTATCTGCTCGAAAACGATACGCTGGTGCTGGGACCTTTCCAGGGAAAAATCGCCTGCGTGCGGATCCCGGTAGGACGTGGGGTGTGTGGGACCGCAGTAGCGCAGAACCAGGTTCAGCGCATTGAGGACGTTCATGCTTTTGACGGACACATCGCATGTGATGCCGCCAGCAACGCTGAAATCGTCCTGCCAATCACCGTCGAAAATCAGATAATCGGCGTGCTGGATATCGATAGCACGGCGTTTGGCCGCTTTACTGACGAGGATGAACAGGGGCTGCGAACGCTGGTGGCACAGCTTGAAACCGTGCTTGCAACGACGGATTACAAAAAATTCTTTGCGCGCGTCGCAGGATAATCAACGGATAACGTAGCAATTACTGATGACGTCATTATAATGTCGCCTGTTCATGCCTGCGCTTGTTGGCTACGTCCGTTGTAATCAGGAAATTTCATGGAAAATCAACCTAAGTTGAATAGCAGTAAAGAAGTCATCGCGTTTCTGGCCGAACGCTTCCCGCAGTGTTTTAGTGCGGAAGGCGAAGCACGCCCACTGAAAATTGGCATTTTTCAGGATCTGGTAGAGCGTGTTGAGGGCGAAATGAACCTCAGCAAGACGCAGCTCCGCTCTGCCTTACGTCTCTATACTTCAAGCTGGCGCTATCTGTATGGCGTTAAATTGGGCGCAACGCGTGTTGATCTCGACGGCAACCCTTGTGGTGAGCTGGATGAGCAGCACGTTGAACATGCTCGCAAACAGCTGGAAGAAGCTAAAGCCCGCGTTCAGGCGCAACGTGCAGAGCAACAGGCGAAAAAACGCGAAGCAGCCGCTGCTGCCGGTGAAAAAGAAGACGCACCGCGTCGCGAGCGTAAGCCGCGTCCTGCACCGCGTCGTAAAGAAGGCGCTGAGCGTAAACCTCGCGCTGAGAAACCAGCAGCAAAAGCACCGCGTGCTCCTCGTGAAGAACAGCATACCCCGGTATCTGATATTTCAGTACTGACGGTAGGGCAGTCTCTGAAGGTGAAAGCAGGTAATAATGCGATGGATGCCACCGTATTAGAAATCACCAAAGATGGCGTCCGTGTACAGCTGAATTCGGGTATGTCTTTGATTGTACGCGCAGAACACCTGGTGTTCTGAAACGGAGGCCAGGCCTGGCATGAACACTTTTTTTAGGCTTACTGCGTTAGCTGGTCTGCTTGCATTAGCAGGCCAGGCACTTGCTGTGGAAGATATCACGCGTGCCGATCAAATCCCCGTTTTAAAGGAAGAAACCCAGCATGCGACGGTAAGTGAACGTGTGACATCGCGTTTTACGCGTTCGCACTATCGCCAGTTCGATCTGGATCAGGCGTTTTCGGCAAAAATTTTTGACCGCTATTTGAATCTGCTCGACTACAGCCACAACGTGCTGTTGGCGAGCGATATCGAACAGTATGCAAAAAAGAAAACGGTCCTTGGCGATGAACTGCGTACCGGCAAGCTGGATGTTTTTTACGATCTCTATAATCTGGCGCAAAAACGCCGATTTGAACGTTATCAGTACGCTTTAAGCGTACTGGCACGTCCAATGGATTTCACCGGTACCGACACCTTTAACCTCGACCGGAGCAAAGCGCCATGGCCGAAGAGCGAAGCAGAGCTTAACGCGCTGTGGGACGGCAAGGTTAAATTTGACGAACTCAGCCTGAAGCTGACCGGCAAAACCGATGCGGAAATTCGTGAAACGCTGACGCGTCGCTACAAGTTTGCGATTCGCCGTCTGGCGCAGACCAACAGCGAAGATGTGTTCTCTCTGGCGATGACGGCTTTCGCCCGTGAGATCGACCCGCATACTAACTATCTCTCTCCACGCAATACCGAACAGTTCAATACTGAAATGAGCCTGTCTCTGGAAGGTATTGGCGCGGTTTTGCAAATGGATGATGACTACACCGTCATTAACTCCATGGTGGCGGGCGGCCCGGCAGCCAAGAGCAAAGCAATAAGCGTTGGCGACCGTATTGTCGGCGTGGGTCAGACCGGTAAGGGAATGGTCGACGTGATTGGCTGGCGTCTGGATGACGTTGTTGCGCTGATCAAAGGACCCAAAGGCAGCAAAGTTCGCCTTGAAATCCTGCCTGCCGGTAAAGGAACCAAGACGCGTACCGTCACGTTAACGCGTGAACGTATTCGTCTCGAAGACCGCGCCGTGAAAATGTCCGTGAAAACCGTTGGCAAAGAAAAAGTCGGCGTACTGGATATCCCTGGCTTCTATGTTGGCCTGACGGATGATGTCAAAGTTCAGTTGCAGAAGCTGGAAAAACAGAACATCAGCAGCATCATTATCGATCTGCGTACTAACGGTGGCGGCGCGCTGACCGAAGCCGTTTCGCTCTCCGGTCTGTTCATTCCTTCCGGCCCGGTGGTTCAGGTTCGTGACAATAACGGTAAAGTGCGTGAAGACAGCGATACCGACGGCGTTGTGTACTACAAAGGCCCGCTGGTAGTGTTAGTCGATCGCTTCAGTGCTTCGGCATCAGAGATTTTTGCTGCGGCAATGCAGGATTATGGTCGTGCGCTGATCGTTGGTGAACCGACTTTCGGGAAAGGCACTGTACAGCAGTATCGCTCTCTGAACCGTATTTATGATCAGATGCTGCGTCCGGAATGGCCGGCGCTGGGTTCTGTTCAGTATACGATCCAGAAATTCTACCGTGTAAACGGTGGCAGTACGCAGCGTAAGGGCGTTACGCCGGACATCATCATGCCGACAGGTAATGAAGAAACGGAAACCGGTGAGAAGTTTGAAGATAACGCGCTGCCGTGGGATAGCATTGATGCTGCGACTTACACCAAATCAGAGAATCTGACGCCGTTCGGACCTGAATTGTTAAAAGAGCACAATGCACGTATTGCCAACGATCCTGAGTTCCAGTACATCATGAAGGATATTGCGCGTTTCAATGCGATGAAGGATAAACGCAACATCGCTTCTCTCAATTACGCTCAGCGTGAGAAAGAGAATAACGAAGATGACGCAATGCGTCTGGCGCGTATCAACGATCGGTTTAAGCGAGAAGGTAAGCCGCCGCTGAAAAAACTGGACGATTTACCGAAGGATTACCAGGAACCAGATCCCTACCTGGATGAAACGGTAAAAATTGCGCTTGACCTGGCGCATCTTGAAAAAGAAAAGCCAGCGGAACAGCCCGCAACCAGTAAATAACCTCCAACAGGCACAAGAAATTGTGCCTGTTTTTTTAACAAACGCATGAAGACGTCAGTGTGATACGATAAAATGTAAAGTTGTGTCTTTCTGGTGACTTAGCACCTATGGATGCTTGAAAATAGCCATAAGACCCATACGATATGGGTAATCGCATAGTGCGTTTTGTTAAATTGAGGTTAAAAGAAAATTATGATGCGAATCGCGCTCTTCCTGCTGACGAACCTGGCTGTGATGGTCGTTTTCGGGCTGGTATTGAGCCTGACAGGGATTCAGTCAAGCAGCGTTCAAGGCTTGTTGATCATGGCACTGCTGTTTGGTTTTGGTGGTTCCTTCATTTCGCTGCTGATGTCCAAATGGATGGCGTTAAAATCCGTTGGTGGGGAAGTGATCGAACAGCCTCGCAATGAAAGAGAACGCTGGCTGATGAATACGGTAGCGAATCAGGCTCGCCAGGCTGGGATCGCTATGCCGCAGGTTGCAATCTACCATGCGCCAGATATTAACGCGTTTGCTACCGGTGCGCGCCGGGATGCTTCGCTGGTGGCTGTGAGTACAGGCCTGTTGCAAAACATGAGCCCGGACGAAGCCGAAGCCGTTATCGCGCATGAAATCAGCCACATTGCTAATGGCGATATGGTTACCATGACGCTCATTCAGGGTGTGGTGAACACCTTCGTTATCTTTATCTCACGTATTCTGGCGCAAATTGCCGCTGGCTTTATGGGCGGAAACCGCGATGAGGGTGAGGGCAGTAACGGCAACCCATTGATCTACTTCGCAGTGGCGACGGTGCTGGAACTGGTGTTTGGTATTCTGGCGAGCATTATTACCATGTGGTTCTCACGTCATCGTGAATTCCATGCGGATGCCGGTTCAGCAAAACTGGTGGGGCGTGAGAAAATGATCGCCGCGCTGCAGCGTCTGAAAACCAGCTATGAGCCGCAGGAAGCGACCAGCATGATGGCGTTCTGCATCAACGGTAAATCCAAGTCGTTGAGTGAGCTGTTTATGACTCACCCGCCGTTGGATAAACGTATTGAAGCGCTGCGCAGCGGAGAGTATTTGAAGTAAGTTAATGACTGTCACGGGGCACTCGTTGCTCCGTGACTCATAAAATATAATGGCTATTTAAAGCTATCGATTAAAGCCTCACCCAGACTATTCTGTCCCAGTTCAGCTTTACCTCTCATTCAGTCATTTTTCTCTGCCGGGGACGAAAATATTCCTTGCCGCTTTATCTCTGGTAAAAACATTGGAGCCCCGCTGGCTGGCAAAAAGAACAGTGCCGGGCATTTGATGAAACCCAGTGGTAGACGGGCTATCATTGACAGCCCGTCTGGTAGGAAAAAACTAAATCAGAACTGGTAGTTTAATGATACCCAATAGTTACGGCCCGGGTTTACGTATCCGGTAGTGGATTGTGCAGTCTGATAGTAATCTCCTGCGTAGGTGCTATTACGGCCCACCTGGTAAAGTTTAACCTCGCTAAAGTCTTTATCCAGCACGTTATTGACCGCCGTATTCAGCGTCAGATCTTTGGTCAGCTTATAAGACATTCCCATGTCGAGAACGGTCCAGGCTTTTAAATCAGCGCCTTTATCGTCATAGACGGCCTTTTGTACTGCGCTGAGGTTGTTGTAATTTTCGGTAAAGCGTGGAGCTTTACCGCGATAACGTGCGCTCAGCCAGGCATTCATATCTTCCGTTGCCTGCCAGTTCAGGCGAGCATTAGCCATATGTTTTGGCGTGTAGCTTAACGGCGCGCCTTTATTGTCACCATCTTTTTGCTTGCTCTGGGTGTAGGTGTAGTTGAGGGATAAAGTCAGCACATCCGACCACAGAGGGAAGGTGCTGGCAAATTCAACGCCATCGGTCCTTGCCTTTCCGCTGTTGGTATAGCTGTTGGTATTATCATCGATAGAATACGAGACAATTTTATTTTTGTATTCGGTATAGAAGCCGGTAATGTTGGCGTTCAGCCCGGTGTCGTTCTCGTAATACAGCCCGGTTTCGTAGCTGATACTCTCCTCAGGTTTTAGGTCCGGATTACCGACCGTATTCACGGTTCCTTGCGCGGTTACGCCGCTGATCTCGTTATGTAACTGGCTCAGTGATGGTGCTTTATAACCTGTCGTCACTCCGCCTTTGAGCGTCCATTCGTCGGATACGTCCCAAACCATATACGCGCGTGGGCTGAGATGACCGCCAAAGACATCGTTATGCTCGTAGCGTGTCCCTGCGGTTAAGGCCAACGAGTCGAGAATATGCCATTCATCTTCTACATAGGCTGCCCACGTTTTTTGATGGAACGTTTCGCCGGTATTGGCCAGCACCACACCGTCTTTCATCCGCGCATCCCAATATTCCCCGCCGAGGGTTAAGAGGTGCGAATCACCTAATGGCGTCAGCAGTACTGAGTCCAGAATGACGTTGGTGTTCTTCAGTTCACGTGCGTCACCGGCCCGGCCTGCGTTCTCTGGCGTGAGTGCGGAGGAGACCAGTTGTCGTCCTTTGTTCTCAGTTTCATTCCAGCCGAGGGAGGATTTCCATGTGCCGAACGTTAAGGCGGTATCGTGGCCGAGGGTGACTTTGTTACGCTCATAGCGCAGCGTTTTATCGTAACCCCCCGTCAGGTTACCCAACTGACCGTCATCGTTATCATAGCGCTGTCTGGCGGAGTCGAGATCTAACCATAGCGTATTGCTTTCATTCGTCTTCCAGTCGAGTCGCGTGCCGATGTTATAGTTTTCTGACTCGGTAGGATAAGGTACGCGGGTGGAGGAGGTATCGCTCAGGGAGGTAACGCTGGAACCCTGACGTTGGGTGGTGCTACCCCGAACCTGCATATCCAGTACGCCAGCGATTAACGGGCCGCTTGACCAGAAGTTGGCGACCGTGCTGTTACCCCATTTATTACTCTCTTGCAGGTTAACGCCGGTATTGATGGAGGTGCTCCATTTATCGGTGCTTTTTTTGGTGATGATATTCACCACGCCACCGATTGCGTCGGAGCCATAAAGCGTCGACATCGGGCCGCGGATCACCTCAATATGATCGATTGCCGCCAGTGGAGGCATAAAGCTGGTATTCATAGCTGAGAAGCCGTTTGGCGTCACATCGCTGCTGCCGTTTTGACGAATACCATCAATCAGGATCAGGGTATAACTGGCGGGCATGCCACGAATGCTGATCTCCAGACCACCGGTTTTACCGGTGCTGCTTTCGACATCCACCCCTTCAACAGAACGCAAGGCTTCGCCTAAATCATTATATTTATTGGTTTGTAACTCTTGCTGTGAAATAACGGAGACGCTGGCGGCAGCGTTGGTGATTTTCTTTTCGTAACCGGAAGCGGTTACCACCATAACATCTTCAGCAAAGGCCAGGGGACTGGAAAATCCTAGACAGGACAGAACAACAGAAGCAATAGGTTTTAAGCGCATAGTCAAACTTCCTTTGTTAAAAATTCAAAGGAAGTAAGATAATTGATGGGAATGATAATAAAAATAATTATCATTATATGTTTACATAACTTATCACTTCTGGTGTTTTTCTTGAATAAATATACATAAATTGTCATTAGTTTTAGCTAAGTAAATAGCGTAAATGACCAATAATTAGTATTTGTAATCATTAGGTTGTAATTAATTTGCCATTAATTGAATGGCTAACATTTAATCTATTTTCTGCGATTCAGAAGGTACTCAATTAGGAGTATCAGAAAAAAGTATGATAATTTTAGAAAATCGTCATACTTTTCTGCGCCGCATCATTTTTTTCGTCATTTCAGTCCGCCATAATCCCTTCCCCAGGAGACCGTTTAACGGAATTGAATCGTTGAGCGGCATAAAAATAACGCAAATCTGGATAACATAATGATTAAAGGCAAGCTGGCACTGCTTACGTGCGCATTGACTCTCGCATTAACCTCACCACTTCTCGCCGCGCAAAATGTGAGCGAGGGTCAGACGTTGAAGCTGGCAATTGGACCTGAGCCAACGGAAGGGTTTGACCCGATGCTGGGCTGGAGTCATGGCAGCTATTTGCTTTTGCATGCACCATTATTAAAACAAAACGCAGATATGAGCTGGGGTAACCTGCTGACGGAAAAAGTTGAAACCAGCGCTGACGGCAAAACCTGGACGTTGACGTTAAAACCCGACCTTAAATTCTCCGATGGTTCCCCGCTAACCGCTGAAGATGTGGTGTTCACCTATAATAAAGCCGCAAAGAGCGGCGGCAAAATCGACATGGGAAACTTTACTCATGCCAGCCTGAAAGATAACCGCACGGTAGAAATCACGCTGCGCAGCCCGCAGAGCACCTTTGTGAACGTGCTGGGCTCTTTGGGTATTGTTCCCGAAAAACGGTATGACGAAAAAACATTCGCCAAAAATCCGATTGGCGCGGGCCCCTATCGGTTGGTGAGTTTTCAGCCGGGGCAGCAGTTGATCGTGGAGGCGAACCCCTGGTATGCCGGTAAGAAAAATGATTTCAGTAAGCTGGTGTTTGTCTTCCTTGATGAAGATAACGCTTATGCCGCAGCGCGCAGTGGTCAACTGGGACTCGTGCGTATTGCGCCTTCGATGGCGGTCGCCCCTCAACAGCAGAGTTTGAAGCTTTGGGTACGCGACAGCGTGGAAAACCGTGGCATTGTGTTCCCGATGGTTCCTGCGGGTAAAAAAGACGCCAATGGTTATCCGATCGGTAACGATATCACGGCTGATATCGCCATCAGACGCGCCATCAACTACGCCATCGATCGTAAACAACTTGCCGATCAGGTCATGGAAGGTCATGCGATTCCGGCGTATAGCGCGGTTCAGGGCCTGCCATGGCAGGGACAGTCAGTTGCGTTCAAAGATGGCGACAGCGAAAAAGCGCGGATGATTCTGGAACAAGCCGACTGGAAGGTGGGGAAAGACGGCGTACGCGTGAAAGACGGTAAAGAGGCTCGCCTGACTCTGTGGTACGCCAGCGGTGACAGTACGCGCCGGGATTTAGCCGAGGCCGTACGTGCGATGCTGGAGCCCGTGGGTATTCAGGTCTCGCTGCAATCCGGAAGCTGGGAAACCGTTGAGCGGCATATGCATGCGAATCCGACGCTGTTTGGCTGGGGAAGCCTGGATCCGATGGAGCTTTTCCATCACTACAGCAATCAGGCCGCGGGCGTGGAATACTACAATCCAGGCTATTACAGCAATCCCGTCGTTGAACAACATCTTAAACAGGCCATTGATGCTCCGGACTGGCAAAAAGCGTTGCCTTTCTGGCAACAGGTGGAGTGGGATGGCAAGCAAGGGGCTGGGGTGCAGGGCGATGCCGCCTGGGCATGGCTGCTGAACATTCAGCACACTTATCTGGCAAATCCGTGTATTGACTTAGGCAAAGGCGCGCCGGAGATCCACGGTAGCTGGTCCCTGCTCAATAATCTGGATGAATGGACCTGGACCTGCCGTTGATGAAGTCTGTTGTAGGCCATTTTCTACGGCTGATAGTGTTATTAGTGCTGGTTGCGGCTGGCACTTTTATGCTGCTCAGCTTTTCTCCTGTCGATCCGATTCGCGCCTATATCGGCAACGATCTCCTGCACGTGCCGCCGGAACAATATGCGCGTATCGCTGCTCGCTGGGGATTAGACCAGCCGTTATGGGAGCGTTTTGGTCACTGGTTTATACGTGTATTGCAGGGCGATCTCGGCTACTCAATGTTGTTTAATGCACCGGTTGCCAGCGTAATCAAGGAGCGCTTTGCGACTTCGTTTGCCTTGCTTGGCGGCGCGTGGCTGCTCTCCGGCATACTGGGAACGGCAATGGGGTTTGTCGCGGGTCGTTATCTGAATCGCTGGCCGGATAAAGCAATCTGTCGACTCAGCTATCTGCTTTCGTCGTTGCCGACCTTCTGGATTGGCATGCTGCTGCTGGCGTTATTTGCCGTGCGCTGGCCGGTATTTCCGGTCTGCTGCGCGTGGGAGCCGGGCAACAGTGGTGATATGGCCACGCTGGCTGAGCGTCTGCGCCATTTAGTGCTGCCCGTTTGCGCGCTAAGTTTATTGGGACTTGGCCAAATTACACTTCATACACGGGAAAGTATCGCCAGCGTGATGAAAAGCGATTTTGTCCGTTTTGCGCGTTCTCAGGGAGATAAAGGCTGGTCGCTGCTGCGTCATCAGGTTCTGCGCCATGCTATCACGCCCGCGCTGTGCCTGCAGTTTGCCTCGCTGGGAGAATTGCTGGGCGGCGCACTGCTGGCGGAAAAAGTTTTTGCTTATCCGGGACTGGGACAGGCCACTATTGATGCCGGATTACGCGGCGATCTGCCGTTACTGATGGGAATTGTGTTGTTCAGTACCGTACTGGTGTTCATTGGCAACTCGTTGTCTACCTGGCTTGTCCATGTGTTGAACCGTGCTCTGGAGCGACCTGATGCTCTATAATCCGACGCCGACGCTGATTCGTCTTCTGCTCTCTTTTAGCTGCCTACTAGGCATTGCGGTGTATGGCGCCGCGACGCAGGATAACCCATTGAGCGTTAATCTGCTTGCCCGTCATTTACCGCCTGATGCGCTGTATTGGTTTGGCACCGATAACCTCGGTCGCGATCTGTGGATTCGTTGCTTTCAGGGCGCGTTAACCAGTCTGCAAATTGGTATTGGCGCGGCGTTGTGCAGCGGCTTCATCGCATTAATGATGGCGGCGGTTTCACGTATACATCCGCGTCTGGATGTACTAATGCGTCTGATTACCGATGCCATGCTGTCAATGCCGCATCTGCTGTTGCTCATATTGATCTGTTTCACGCTGGGCGGCGGAAAAAATGGGGTGATTATGGCGGTTGCGTTGACCCACTGGCCGCGTCTGGCGCTAATCCTGCGTGCCGAAGCGCAGCGCGTGGCCCACAGTGACTATCTGACGTTAACCTGGCGTCTGGGACACGGACATTTTTACTGCTGGCGGCATCACTATCTCCCGGCATTGTTACCCCAGTGGTTAACGGGAACCTTGCTGATGTTTCCCCATGCGGTGTTGCACAGCGCGGCGTTGAGCTTCCTCGGTTTTGGGCTGGCGCCGCATGAACCATCGCTGGGCCTGTTGCTGGCTGATGCGCTGAGGTTTATCAGTCATGGCGACTGGTGGTTAGTGCTGTTTCCCGGGCTGATGCTATTCAGTCTGGTTATGTTATTCGATCAGCTCGCAAGGGCAGTGCATCGTTTATGGTTACGAGGTGACGCATGTTGAGTTTAAGACAGGTCTCGCTGGACGTGGCGCGTTATCGCTGGTACGGCGCGAGAAACTGGTCTTCGCTGTTGCAGGATATCTCTTTCGACGTAGCGCCAGGTCAGATGGTGGCGTTAGTTGGGGGAAGTGGGGAAGGTAAAAGCCTGTTGCTGCAATGTCTGCTTGATCTCTTACCGGACAATTTGCGTTTCAACGGCTCCATCACCCTGGAAGGGAAAACGCTGGATAGTGATGATATTCGCAAATGTCGTGGCAATACTTTCAGCTATGTCCCGCAAGGTGTTCAGGCGCTTAACCCGCTGCTCTCGATTGAAAAGCATCTGCGCAGGGCAAGTCAGCTCTCTGGCCAGGCCTGGAATGCCGGAAAAATTGAACGATTGCTCCAGCGTAGCCAACTGGAAAGTCGCGTATTAGATGCTTTCCCACGCCAGCTTTCGGGGGGGATGGCGAAACGTGTTCTGGCCTGTCACGCGTCGCTGAGCCAGGCTCGCTATATTCTGGCTGATGAAATTACCGCCTGGCTTGATGCACCGCTGGCTAATCAACTGCTTGAACAGCTACGTGAGCAATGTGAGCAAGGGGCTGGCGTTTTATGGGTAACGCACGACCTTACGCTGGCCGCTCGCCACGCGGACCGCATTGTCGCGCTGCATCAGGGAAGGGTGTCGGATAACGTCAGCCGGGAACAGCTGTTACGCGGAGAGATCAGCGAGCATCTGCAACGCCAATGGCGGGCGCTGCCTGAAAGAAATCAACTTTTTGGAGAGCGCGATGCTGTGCTGTCGTGAGGTGACGATTTGTCAGGGAGGAAAGGTGCTATGGCAAAATCTGACCTTCTCTCTGCGCCCCGGAGAACGCATTGGGGTTTGCGCACCCAGCGGAACCGGCAAAACAACGTTGGGGCGCGTACTGGCGGGCTGGCAAAAACCGACCTCGGGTGACATTCTGGTTGATGACCAACCGCTGCCAATGCACCAGTATTGCCCGGTGCAACTGGTGCCACAGCATCCGGAATTAACCTTTAACCCCCGGCGTAGCACTGGCGATGCGGTTTATGATGCCTGGCGACCTGATGCTGAACTGCTTACCCGTCTTCACATCAATCCTGAGTGGTTAACCCGCCGTCCCGGACAGCTTTCTGGCGGTGAACTGGCGCGAATTGCTTTACTTCGCGCGCTGGATCCGCGGACACGTTTTCTTATTGCCGATGAAATTACCGCCCAGCTCGATCCTTCCATTCAAAAAGATATCTGGGTATTACTGCTTGAAGAGTGCCAGCGTCGGCCATTAGGTATGCTCATTATCAGCCATCAGCAGGCTCTGCTTGAGCAGATTTGCTCCAGAAAACTCATTGAAGCGTGAGGCAATAACGTGCAGTAATGTCTATTGATTAAATTGTTACGTTATATTATAACAATTCACTCGCAAACGATTTGAGGGTGAAATTTTGGCTATTCGTTTTAACAAACTGACAATCGCTCTGGGGATGCTTTTAGTCAGTGGGCAGGTTTTGGCGCATGGTCATCATTCCCATGGTGCGCCGATGAGTGAAGCAGAACAAAAGGCGTCGGAAGGGGTATTTGATGATAACCAGGTGCAGAACCGGGCGCTGTCCGACTGGGATGGCATGTGGCAATCTGTCTATCCGTATCTGGTCAGTGGCGAACTTGATCCGGTTTTCAAAAAGAAAGCGGAGAAAGATAAAAGCAAAACGGCAGAACAAATTAAAGCTTATTACCGTACAGGCTATGCAACCAATGTAGACACCATCGGCATTGAAGATGGCGTGATGGAATTTCACACCGGTAATCAGGTCGCATCGTGCAAATACGATTATGCCGGGTATAAAATCTTGCACTATAAATCAGGCAAGAAAGGTGTACGGTATCTGTTTGAGTGTAAAGCCGCTGACAGCAAAGCGCCTAAATACGTGCAATTCAGCGATCATATTATCGCGCCGCGTAAATCGAGCCACTTCCATATCTTTATGGGAAATACCTCGCAGGCCGCCTTGCTTGAGGAGATGGAAAACTGGCCTACCTACTACCCTTATCAGCTGAAGGGCGAAGAAGTAGTGGATGAGATG
>NZ_SZWS01000054.1:204228-206532 GCF_005281245.1 Citrobacter sp. wls826 | reverse complement strand
GGCGGGTTTTTTTAATTAATAACCTGCTCTTTCCATCACCTGTCGCATTCGTTAGCATATTGTATCGCAGCAAGTGCATGTGTTTTTTAAGGAAGAGGTTAACGTGTTCGCAGAGTATGGAGTTCTGAATTACTGGACGTATCTGGTGGGGGCTATTTTTATCGTGCTGGTACCGGGGCCAAATACGATATTTGTGCTGAAAAACAGCGTCGGTAGGGGAGTAAAGGGGGGGTATCTCGCCGCCAGCGGTGTGTTTATTGGTGATGCCGTGTTGATGTTTTTGGCCTATGCCGGTGTTGCTGCATTGATTAAAACAACGCCCGTTTTGTTCAATATCGTTCGTTATCTTGGCGCTTTCTATTTACTGTATCTTGGCGCGAAGATCCTGTATGCAACACTGAAATCGAAAGCAAGCGACGCCGCGCCTGAGGAAGTCCCGTTTGGCGCTATTTTTAAGCGCGCATTAATCCTGAGCCTGACCAATCCCAAAGCTATTCTGTTTTATGTGTCGTTCTTCGTGCAGTTTATTGATGTCAATGCGCCGCATTCAGGGCTGTCATTCTTTATTCTGGCTATTACGCTTGAGATAGTGAGCTTTTTCTATTTGAGTTTCCTTATTTTCTCCGGCGCGTTTGTGACGCAATATATCCGTACGAAGAAGAAACTGGCCAAAGTGGGTAATTCCCTTATCGGCCTGATTTTCGTTGGTTTTGCCGCCCGTCTGGCCACGCTTCAATCGTGATGCCATCGGCCCGCTGATTGCGGCGGGCCTTTAATATTGCGCTCTGCTTTTCATTTATAATCGTAGGGTTATAACCAATAAATGGTATTTTAAATATATATTTTGAGGCGTACCCTGTGTACAGCAGCGGTTCAATATGACTCGCTGGTTGTCGACTGGAAAAGGGAAGAAAAATGCTTCAAATTCCACAGAATCATATCCATACACGCTCTACGCCATTCTGGAACAAAGAAACTGCGCCTGCCGGAATTTTCGAACGCCACCTTGATAAAGGGACCCGAGCCGGGGTTTATCCTCGACTTTCGGTTATGCAGGGGGCGGTCAAATATCTCGGATACGCAGACGAACACAGTCCGGAGCCAGTAGAGGTGATGATTATTGAAGCCGGTCAGTTTGGCGTTTTTCCGCCGGAAAAATGGCATAACATTGAAGTGATGACCGACGACACTTACTTTAATATCGATTTTTTCGTCGCCCCGGAAGTTCTGATGGAGAGTGCAAATCAACGAAAAGTCGTGCGCACCGGCAAGGAGTAAATCATGGGTAAAGCAACCTATACCGTAACCGTGACCAATAACAGCAACGGTGTTTCTGTTGATTATGAAACAGAGGCGCCAATGACATTACTGGTGCCGGATGTGGCAGCTGAAGTGGTCAAAGATCTGGTCAATACCGTGCGTTCGTACGATACCGAAAATGAGCACGAAGTCTGCGGGTGGTAGGCATTATTCACTGCTACTGATTGAGTATATTAGTTTTTAATCTAAAAACTGCACTGCGCTTTGACGGCGCAGTGCGTTTTTTTTCTGGGCGAAACAGGGAAATATCCAGAAAGGATTCCTTAAGAATACCTTAAGAGATTCGCATTGATTGCTAATAGTTGATCATTCACAGGGGTTATGATCGCGAAACAGATATAAAACAGAACATCGCGCTTATGAAACTCAATACCCGACTTACATTACCCACAATCATTCTCGGATTAGCCATCGTGGCGATCCCGTTCGCCGCGAACTGGCATCTCCCGCTACTCAACGGTACTGTCGTCAGCTGGATTGAAAATGGCCAGGCGCTATGGCTGCTGTTTGGTGCCATATTTACACTCAGCTACATCAGGCCCTTATCACGTCCCGAAGGCGAGAAGCAATTTTGGCTTTGGGCGGCAGCGTGGTGGCTGGTATTACTGGGTCGAAGCACAAGTTGGGGCCGCGATTATTTTCCTGAGCATCCCAAACTCCTGTTCCGGGCTATCTCAGTGGTATTGATTGCCATGATTATTCTGCCAGTGCTGATTTCGAAGCGCTTACGCCAGGATATTGCCCGTCGCTTTCGCAATGAACCGCTACCTCTGTGGCTGTTAGCGATCACCACCTGTGCATTTTTGATCTCCGATACGGTAGAGCATCATCGTCTGCTGGCTCCCATCTTTCTGCACAATGCTCAGTATGGCGATCTGATTGAAGAACTGTACGAACTACCGTTTATGGCGGGATTGTTTCTGATGAACCTCGGCTTTATGCGGCGGGATAAGCAGGAGGAAGCTGCATCCATCCGCTTCAGTG
>NZ_SZWS01000054.1:198406-204167 GCF_005281245.1 Citrobacter sp. wls826 | reverse complement strand
AGTCTGGAAAGCCAGACTCAGGCGATGATGGCGGTGATTTACGCAATAGCCTCACATAGACGTGACTTCATATCGCTATACGTTTGTGCGGCATATTTTTCTGCCCACCCCTGATCGGTAATGTGCTCAATATTTACGGCGCAATATTTGGTTTCCGGCGTTTTCGAAATAGGATCGAGATTGTCCTGGGTTAACTCGTTACACGCGCCAATCCACCATTGATAGGTCATATAGACCGTTCCGGCATTGATGCGCTCGGAGACATCCGCGCGGCTGATAACCTTACCGCGGCGCGAGCTGACCCATACCAGATCGCGATGACGAATACCCAGTTTTTCAGCATCATGGGTATTGATTTGCACATACCCAGGTTCGTCTGCCAGTGCTTGCAACGCTGCGCAGTTGCCGGTCATCGAACGGCAGGAGTAGTGCCCAACCTCACGCACGGTACACAGCACCAGCGGATATTGTTCATCAGGAACTTCTGCAGGCGCTCGCCACGGTGCGGCAAACAGTTTGCCTTTGCCATTGGCGGTATCAAACTGGCTGTGCGCGTAAAGGTAGGGCGTACCAGGACTATCGAGATCGGGACATGGCCACTGAACATGACCCATCTCACCCATTTTCTCATAGGTCACGCCGTAGAACAGTGGACACAGCTCGCGCATCTCATCCCAGATTTGCTGGTTATTTTGATACTGCATTGGATAACCCATTTCGCTGGCCAGCAGGCTGATAATCTCCCAGTCACGCTTTACATCACCGGTGGGTTCAATCGCTTTCTCAAAACGCTGGAAACCGCGATCGGCACAGGTAAAGACGCCACCGTGTTCACCCCATGAGGTGGCAGGCAGGAGGACATCGGCCATTTCCGCCGTCTTGGTCATGAAGATATCCTGCACGACGATAAAATCGAGCGCGTTAAATCCTTCGCGGACCAGACCCAAATCGGCCTCGGTTTGCAGTGGGTCTTCTCCCATGATGTAGTAGGCTTTGATTTTGCCTTCGATAGCCAGATGCGGAACTTCGGTGATGCGGGTCCCAACCTTGTCATCCATCTGATTAACGTCAATGCCCCATGCGGTGGCAAATTTCTCCCTGACGGCGAAATCGGTTACGTCCTGATACCCTGGAAACTGGTTAGGTAGCACCCCCATATCGCACGCGCCCTGCACGTTATTTTGCCCGCGCACCGGGCCAACACCGACGTTAGGGCGTCCCAGATTTCCGGTCAGCAAGGCCAGGCTCGACAAACCACGAACCACGTCAACGGCCTGACCAAACTGGGTGACGCCCATCCCCCACATCACGGTGGCCGATGGCGCCGCAGCAAATGTACGCATCGCCTGACGAACCTGCTGTGCGGGAACACCGGTTAAATGTTCAACGTCTTCAGGCGCATACTCCTTAACGGTTTCCCAGTATGTTTCCAGTCCTTCCGCATGCTTTTGTACATACTCGCGATCGTAGAGTTGCTCCTCGATGAGAACATGGCCAAAGGCGTTGACCAGCGCCATATTGCAACCGTTTTTCAACTGCAAATGTTGGTCAGCGATACGGGCAGTTTCAATCCGGCGTGGGTCGCAGACAATGATTTTTGCACCGTTCTGGCGAGCTTTAATTACCCAGCGGGCCACAATTGGGTGTGAATCGGCACAGTTATAACCAAAGATCAGCAGGCATTTTGAGTTTTCAATGTCGCTGATGGAATTGCTCATGGCGCCATTGCCTAACGTTTCCTGTAACCCGGCCACGGAAGGGCCGTGACAGACGCGGGCACAGCAATCGACATTGTTGGTATGGAGCACGCCACGTGCGAATTTTTGCATCACGTAGTTGGTCTCATTCCCTGTTCCACGGGAAGATCCGGTGGTCATGATGGCACGAGGGCCATAGGTATTTTTGATTTCAGTTAAGCGTTTTGCGGTGTAACGAATGGCTTCATCCCAGCTAACGGGAGTGAATTTTCCACCTTTTTCATAACGGATCATCGGGCGGGTCAGACGGGGAGTCAGAAGGCGAGTGTCGTTAAGAAAGTCCCAACCATAATAGCCTTTCAGGCATAACTGATTTTGGTTCGTTACACCCTCTGCGGCCTCAGCGCGGATGATTTTGTTATTCTCAACAACAAGCTTGAGCTTGCACCCGGCCCCACAGTATGGGCATACACTGGTGATTTTTTTCATCAATAACAGACCTGTTAAATGCTGAAATAGCGCGAATTGTAGACGCAGTCACGCGATACGCATCGCGGACTACGATGTGTCGTAGTGACGGACTGTTTAAGCATAAAGTGTGCCAGAAGTGAAAACCCAGCAATAGCAGGGGCTGACGGCCAAAGCCTTAAGCAGAATGACTGACGATTCGACATTAATGACGAGGCGCGACAAAATTTAGTCTGCCGGTCAGAGGTGTAACCTTATGAAACATCGGAAAAAGATGAAAAACAGAAGTGATAGCGATCACAAATTTTAATTTTTCAGCGCTATGCTATGCTTTTATACGACGAGTGAATCGTTAATTTAAAAACATAAGTGAGGGAAATTATGGGCATTATTTCATGGGTGGTTTTCGGTCTTATTGCTGGGATTTTGGCAAAATGGATTATGCCGGGTAAAGATGGCGGCGGATTCTTTATGACCATTATCTTAGGGGTTGTCGGTGCGGTAGTGGGTGGCTGGATCAGCACCTTCTTTGGTTTTGGTAAAGTCGATGGTTTCAACTTCGGCAGTTTCGCCGTGGCGGTGATCGGTGCGATTGTGGTGTTGTTTATCTACAGAAAAATCAAAAGCTAAGTAAACATACAGACAATAGAGGCCACTAATATGTGGCCTTTTTCTTAGGTCACCACCAGCCGAATTCTGTTCCCAGAACGACGATGATAGCCACGCCAATCATAATAAGCGTTGTTTTTTTCATCGTTATGCTCCCGGCGCAGCGTAGCCGCCAATAAAAAACCAGGATAAGAAAACGACAGCGGAAATGAAAATGATGACGGGGAAAATAATACCGAGTCGCATACGATTATCTGCCAGAGTTATTTAAAGACGGGTTAGCATAGCAGGGCTTAATGTACGACAAAAGTGGTTTTATCCTGACGCTTTTTATCCTTGTACATTGCGCTGTCTGCGAGGTGAAGCGCGCAGTTTACATCAGTCTCCAACGGATTAATTTCCACCACGCCCAGACTGGCGCCAGGATAAAATAGATGAATGTCGCCCAGGTGGTAGTCACCACAAATTTGCTGTTGTAGCTGATTTTTCACCTGCTGCAGGCGGTCCCGCGGATCCCTGTCATCTTCCGGTGACAGGCTCACGACTAAAAATTCGTCACCACCCAGTCGGCCAAGGATATCATTGTCACCGCATTCGCGAAGCAGACGCTGACCAATCTGGATCAGAAACTGGTCGCCAACCTCGTGGCCAAAGCGGTCATTGATCAATTTGAAATCATCCAAATCAATATAGGCAAAAATAATCTTCTGCCTGAGATGTCGGGCAAGGGAAAAAAGAGTCTCAACATTTTCAAAAATGGCGCGCCGATTCGGTAATCCGGTCAGGGCATCGGTGTAAGAGTGCGCAATCAGCGCGGCATTCGCTTCACGTAACTGAGCAACCAGCGACTCTTTTTGAATTGACTGGGCGATCAGGCCCGCAAACAGATGTAACACCTGTTCGCCACGTTGGCTTAATGCGTGCTGGTGGCGACTGGTGGCGCAGAGCGTACCGTAAAACGTTCCGTCGGGAAGATGAATCGGCGTGCTCAGGAAAGTGGTTATCTCCAGCGCGCGGGCGGCGGTACACTCTGGCCAGCGAGCGGGGACGTTGTCGCTGTACAGACAGTTTTCGTCTATGGCGCGTTTGCATAGCGTCTCATCCCAGGGTACGGACAGCCCTTCAGGGATCTGCATCTGCTTGCTATTGCGCGCATACAAAATATGCTGCAGGCGGGCATCTAAATCGACCTTGGTTAAATAGGTGGATTCCATCTCAGTCACCACTTCCAGCATCTCCAGAAGTTGCCGAACCAGGCTCTCAACTGACTGCTCCGTGGCTAAGGATTGTGAGACTCTGGCAAGGATCATGTCCGACATGAGGTGTAAATGCTCCTGAGTAATGACTGGGCTGACGTGGCCCGCATGATAGAACATCAAGATGAAAGATGAAACACGCCATCCCGCTCAAAACTTAAACATTAAATTGAAAGCTGGCAGTAAAACATGGAGATAGATGGAAAGTCGGGGTAACCTGCCGGGATAAGGTTTTTAACAGGAGTCGATATGAAACTGGCGTCTATTATTTTGCCCGGCTTGTTGGTGTTAGCGGGATGTACCACTCAGCCCGAAGCCCCCAAACCGCCGAAGATTGGTCTGGCGAATCCGGCATCGGTATATTGCGAACAAAAGGGCGGCTCGCTGATTGCGGTGCAGATCCCGCAAGGCGTAAGGTCGGACTGCAAATTACCGGGCGGGGAAGTGATTGATGAATGGGCGCTCTGGCGCAGAGATCATCCGACAACGGGCAAATGAAATCCGGTTAGCATTGACGTATCCATTCAGCCAGCACCAGCGCGTGGTTTTGCTGGGTGTTTTTCGCCGCATACAGTAGCGTTAAGGTTTGCTGTCGGGCAATCTCTGCGAGACGCTTTCCTTCCTGCTGCTGTAGGGCCAGTTCAGCGCGATATTGCTCGGAAAAGTGTGTGAAATCAATCAATTCTGCGTGGAACGCCTTGCGTAAATCAGATGACGGCGTAAGCGCTTTATTCCATTCGTTAAAAATAAGGTCGGTCTTTTTTACCCCGCGAGGCCACAACCTGTCGACCAGTACGCGATAACCATCATTTTTTTCTGCTGGGTCATATACGCGTTTACATTGAATTTTCATCTTTTCATCCGCTCCATTAATCCACTGCTTTGATATATTTCGACACCTTTATTACGGTTAAATAAGATCGTAAAACGTGACAATTGTAACATTCTGCCCGTCCTGACTCCCAATTTAAGGGATTGTGATACCAACAAAAAATCGGTAGGCTGAGGCTCCTTATGTTGTCCCTCATTGTCTGGACATAAGGAAAGCTTAATGGAAATTTCCCCGTTTAAAGATACGCTTCGCATTGCGCTGGTGGGTGATTACAGCCCTGATATTGTGGCGCATCAGGCCATTCCTCTTGCCATCGATGATGCCGCTGCCGTCCTGGAATTAGTGGCTGATTATGACTGGCTAACCACCTCTGATATTAGCAGCAGTGAAGATCTGATTGGCTATGATGCTATTTGGGTCGTTCCTGGCAGTCCATATCGGCACCTGGAAGGCGCACTGATCGCGATACGCTACGCGCGTGAAAACAGCATCCCATTCCTCGGGACCTGTGGCGGTTTTCAACATGCGATTCTGGAGTATGCCCGCAACGTGCTGGGCTGGAGTGATGCTGCCCATGCGGAAACGGATACCACGGGGCGGATGGTCATCGCACCGTTGACCTGCTCGCTGGTAGAAAAAACGGATGATATTGAACTGAGGGCCAATACGCTGATTGCCAAAGCCTACGGACGGGGTGTTATCTCCGAGGGGTATCACTGCAACTATGGCGTATCGGAAGATTTTGCCGCCGAGCTTGAGAGCGGTGATCTTCGTGTGACTGGCTGGGATGAGGCTGGTGATATCCGTGCCATTGAGCTGGTGACGCATCCTTTTTTTGTCGGCACACTCTTTCAGCATGAACGTGGAGCGCTGGCGGGAAAACCCGTGCCGTTAGTTCA
>NZ_SZWS01000054.1:197865-198332 GCF_005281245.1 Citrobacter sp. wls826 | reverse complement strand
GGGCAGGTTATACTCAAACCTGCCCGCTGCTTTATGCGCTTGCTATCTCCCGATTACGCCCCGCGCACAGACCAAACACTGCCATCAGTATTGCTAACACGGCGACCCCAGCTAATGGAATCAGCCAGCTACCATTGAGGTCGTGAATCTTACCCATCAGCGGTGGCCCACAGGCAGCCAGTAAATACCCGACGGACTGTGCCATGCCGGACAGGGCCGCGGCCTGATGCGCTGAGCTTGCGCGCAGGCCAATAAAGGTCAAACCAAGGATCATCGTAGCGCCTGAGCCAAAGCCAAACAGTATGGTCCACAGCAAAGCCTGCCCGGGCATTACCGCGAATCCCGCTGCGCCGATGGCGCACATTAACGAAACCAGTGCGGCGATGGCGCGCTGATCCTTAAATCTGTTCAGGACGAGAGGGATCAATAACCCCGGCGCGGCGGTTGCCAGTTGCAGTAAACCATGC
>NZ_SZWS01000054.1:196215-197814 GCF_005281245.1 Citrobacter sp. wls826 | reverse complement strand
CGAACCGGCCTGCGCTTCGCTGTAGCCGTGGCTGATTAAAATGGCGGGTAGCCAGCCAATGATCACGTAGTAGATAAGTGAATTGATCCCGAGAAACAGCGTCACCTGCCATGCGAGGCTCGAGCGCCAGATCGCGCGGGAATGCAAAGCGCGCGAGTTGCTCAAACTGGCATTGGCCGTCTGGCGACATTGGGGTAACCAGATAATCAGCGCCAGCAGCGGAAAGACCATCAGTACCATCAGCGCACCGCGCCAGCCAAACCCGTTCAGCGCCAGCGGAACCACAATAGCTGAACCCAGTGCCGCCGCTGCGCCCATAGTCAGCGAGTATGCGCCAGTGAGTTTTGCCACATGCTGAGCAAAATCACGCTTGATCAGCCCAGGTAACAGCACATTTCCCAGCGCGATTCCGCAACCAATGATAGCGGTGCCGCTAAACAGGAAACCTGGCGTGGGCAGCGAACGTATCGCAATACCTGCGCAAATCAGTAGCATTGCGGCAAACAGGCTGCGTTCGATACCCCAACGGCGTGCAACGGTGGCGGCCAGAGGCGATACCAGTGCGAAGGCCAGCAGCGGCAGGGTGGTCAGAAGTCCCGTCTGGGCGGTACTCAGGCCGTAGTCGGTGCGAATTGCATCCAGCAACGGGGCGGCTCCGGTAAAGGTGACGCGCAGCGTGGTGGCAATCATCAGGATCCCCGCGATCAGCCAGGCTGCGTTTTTGCCGCGGGAGGAAGGCATATTTGTCATTTTTTTCTCATATCGTCAGGCGAGGCGATACTTTAGCGTTTTTACTCAATGGATGAATCAAGCTAAAATGACAGTTTATCGCTAAAAACGGACATTTTTATGTTAGGACTGAGGCTGGATGGGTATGAGCCCGACCTTTACCACGATGCGGCGGTGGCGTTTTGTATACAAGCCCGGGAAGATGAACTCTTCAGTCCGCTGCATCAGCACCGTAAGGGGCAGTTGATTCTGGCCTTGCATGGCGCGATCACCTGTGAGGTTGAAAATGCTATGTGGATGGTGCCTCCACAATATGCGGTATGGATCCCCGGTGAAATTCCACACAGCAACCACGTTACCGTTGGAGCGCAACTGTGCTTTTTGTTTATTGAGCCGCAGGCAGTCGTGATGCCTGAACGCTGCTGCACCCTGAAAATCGCCCCGTTATGTCGGGAGCTCATTCTGGCGCTGGCGTCCAAAACGGATGATCAACGGCTGGAGCCGTCTACCCAGCGGCTGACACAAGTGCTATTTGATGAACTCCCGCAGCAGCCGCAGGAGCAAATGCAGTTGCCGGTTTCCGATCACCCGAAAATCCGCAGAATGGTCGCGACGATGGCGGGGGAGCCCGCGCAGTGGCAGACGCTGGGACAGTGGGCCAGCGTATTTGCGATGAGTGAGCGGAACCTTGCCCGTCTGGTCGTTAAAGAAACGGGGTTGAGTTTTCGCCGCTGGCGTCACCAGCTTCAATTGATTCTGGCGTTGCAGGCGCTGATAGATGGCCATAACGTGCAACAGGTTGCGCAAATGCTCGGTTACGATTCGACCACGGCATTTATCACCATGTTCAAAAAAGGCCTGGGACAGACG